>JAIRPC010000067.1 GCA_031257215.1 Eubacteriales Family XIII. Incertae Sedis bacterium | reverse complement strand
ATATTGACATAGCGCGTTTTGTTGATGTATAATCACTTCATGTTCGCAATTTTAGCTTAGTGTCCGCGTGGTTCGCGGAAGCAGGGAAACGTTGACAATTCATAGTTTCCAAGGAAATCAAGGAGGAAAAAATCATGGCTGTAAACCTGAAAGGCAGGAGCTTTCTCACGCTGATGGACTATTCGCCAACGGAAATCCGTTATCTGCTCGACCTTGCGGCGAAGCTGAAAAAGGACAGGGCTGCGGGGGTGTTTGGGGACAGCCTGCGAGGCAGGAACGTGCTGCTGCTTTTCGAGAAAACGTCTACGCGCACGCGGAGCGCGTTCGAGGTGGGCGCGACGCAGGAGGGCGGTAGCGTGACCTTCCTCGACAACCGCAATTCGCAGTTCGGCAAGAAAGAGTCAATCGAGGACAGCGCCAAGGTGTTTGGGCGCATCTACGACGCTATCGAGTACCGAGGCTTCGAGCAGTCGGTGGTCGAGGAGCTGGCGAAGCATTCTGGCGTGCCCGTCTATAACGGGCTGACCGACGTTGACCACCCGACACAGATACTGGCTGACCTCATGACGATAGAGGAGCATATAGACAAGCCGCTGAAAGACGTGAAGGTCGTATTCTGCGGCGATACCCGTAACAATATGTCCTACGCGTGGATGTACGGCTGTGCGAAGATGGGCATGTCCTTTGTCGCGTATGGGCCGCCCGAGCTGGCGCCAGCCCAGGATGTGCTTGACCGCATTGCGCCTGTCTGTGCGGAAAGCGGCGCGTCGATCAAATTTTCTAGCGATATCGCGGATATCGCGGGCGCGGATGCCGTCTACACGGATATCTGGGCATCTATGGGCGAGGAGGATCAGATACCCGACCGCGTGAAGCTGTTGGCGCCCTACAAGGTGACGGACGAGCTTCTCGAAGCGACGGGCAACCCCGATGTGCTGTTCATGCACTGCCTGCCCGCGTTCCACGATTTCGAGACGGATATGGCGCACAGTCAATACGAGCTGGGCTACGACATCCGCGAGGTGACGGACGAGGTGTTCAGGAGCGCCAACTCTGTCGTGTTCGATGAGGCCGAGAACCGCATGCACACGATAAAGGCCATAATGGTAGCCACGATTGGCCGATAATGTGAGGATGATAATTTGAAGCACAGGGTTTTTATTGATGGGCGGGCCGGCACTACGGGGCTTCGCATTGAGGAGTATCTGGGGCGCAGGGACGATATAGAGCTGATAGATATCGACGAAGCGAAGCGCAAGGATATAGACGAGCGCCTTGCAATGATAGAGGAGGCCGATGTCGCGTTTCTTTGCCTGCCCGACGAGGGTTCGCGCGAGATAGTCGCGGCGCTGGACGGGAGAGCGGCAGCGGCGGGCGCGGATTCAGCGGCGGCGCGGGCGCGGATCATTGACGCGTCCACCGCGCACAGGACGTCGGACGGCTGGGTCTACGGGCTTCCGGAGCTGGCGCCCGAACAGCGCGGGCTGATCGGCGGCGCGAACCGCGTCGCTATGGCGGGCTGCCACGCGACCGGGTTCATACTGCTCGTGCGCCCGCTGGTGGACGCGGGCATTGCGCCGCCGGATTACCCTTTCGCCGCGCACAGCGTCACGGGGTACAGCGGCGGCGGCAAGCAGATGATAGCGCAGTACGAGGAGGTCACAGACGCGCTTCTCGGAGCGCCCAGGCAATACGCGCTGGCGCAGGGGCACAAGCATCTGCCGGAGATGGCGAAGCTGTCGGGTATATCCTTCGCGCCGCATTTCTCACCACACGTGTCGAATTATTTCGCGGGCATGGAGGTGGTCGTGCCGCTGCACCGCAGGCAGCTGGCGCAGGGCGCGGAGGCGGAGGACGTGCGGCGCGCCCTCGAAGAGCGGTATGGGGGCGAACAGCTTGTCCGCGTCGCGGGAGAGGGCGAAAACCCGGAGGGCGGCTTTCTCAGCGCAGGCGCGTTGGCGGGCAGGAACGACATGGAGATATTTGTGCTGGGCAACGCGGAGCGCATACTGCTCACAGCGAGGTACGACAACCTCGGCAAGGGCGCGTCGGGCTCTGGGGTGCAGTGCATGAACCTCATGCTCGGACTACCGGAAACAGATGGATTGTTATAACAAAAGAGGTGAATTATGCCACAGGCGAAACAGGGAAAACAGGATAGCGAGGGCAAGACGGGCGGCGTGAAAACGATAGGCGGCGGCGTATGCGCACCGCAGGGCTTTCACGCGGCGGGGCTCCACGCGGGGTTCAAGAAATCCAGGAAGAAGGATCTCGCGCTGATTTACAGCGAGTATATGTGCTCGGCGGCAGCGGCGTACACGACGAACAAGGTGAAAGGCGCGACGCTGAAAGTCACCATGGATCACCTTGCCGACGGCAGGGCGCAGGCGATAGTCATCAACAGCGGCTACGCGAACACCCTAGCGCCGAACGGTATGGAGATAGCGCTGCGCACCTGCGATATCGCGGGGGAAACCCTGGGGCTGTCGCGTGAGGACATAGTGGTGTGCAGTACGGGAGTTATCGGCCAGCCGCCTATGATAGAGCCGTTCGAAAAATATGTTCCCAAACTGGCCAAGCTGGTGCTGACCGGCGATGCTGGCGCGAAGCATTACGGGGCCTCTGAGGCGGCCGAAGCCATCATGACCACGGACACCATCAGGAAAGAGATGGCGGTCGAGTTCAAGCTCGGCGGCAAGGTCTGCCGAATCGGCGGCATGGCCAAGGGCAGCGGCATGATCAACCCGAACATGGCAACCATGCTCGCTTTCATCACGACCGATGCCGCCATTGAAAGCGATATCCTCCACGAGCTTCTGAGGGAGGACATCAACCACAGCTTCAACCAGATCAGCATAGACGGCGATACTTCGACGAACGACACGGTGGCCATACTCGCCAACGGCAGGGCGGGCAACAAGAAGATCACAAAGGCGGGCAAGGACTTCGCGGTATTTGCGAAAGCGCTGAACACGGTGACGGTGGCGCTCGCGAAGATGCTCGCGAAGGACGGCGAGGGCGCGACGAAGCTCATAGAGTGCCGCGTCAAGGGCTCGCCGACCGACCAGATAGGAATGCGCATAGCCAAGACCGTCATACAGTCCGACCTCGTAAAGACGGCTGTGTACGGCAGCGACGCGAACTGGGGGCGCATACTCTGCGCGGTCGGTTACACGGACGGCAGCTTCAACACCGACAACGTTGATGTTACGCTCGCCTCGTGCGCGGGCGAGGTGGAGGTGTGCAAGGGATCGTTTGCCATTGAGTTCGACGAGGTGGTGGCGAAGCAGGTGCTGGGCGAGGACGAGGTGCAGATACTGATAGACCTGCACGACGGCATGGCCGGCGCCGAAGCCTACGGCTGTGACCTGACCTATGACTATGTAAAAATCAATGGCATGTATCGAACTTGATTGTAGTTATTATTAATGTATAATTTTTAACGAGAGGCGGCACGAGAGTTAATGGAAGCGGGTGCGTAGATAATGAAGCTGGACGAAGCCAAAAAACAGGCGGGCATATTGCTCGAAGCATTGCCCTATATCCAAAAATACGAGGGCAAGACCGTTGTCGTGAAATACGGCGGCGCGGCTATGACGGACGACAGGCTGAAATCCGCAGTCATGCGCGATGTCGTGCTCATGAACCTCGTGGGTATGAAGATCGTGCTGGTGCATGGCGGCGGGCCGGAGATAAACAGCACCCTGGCCCAGCTCGGCAAGGAAACGACATTCGTTGACGGGCTGAGGTATACGGACGCCGAAACCGCCGAGATAGTCGCTATGGTGCTGGCGGGCAAGGTCAACAAGAGCCTTGTCTCGCTCATCCACAAGGCGCGCGGCAGGGCGATCGGGCTTTGCGGCGTGGACGGCGGCATGCTCAGGGTCAAGAAAATGCCGGGCACAGATCTCGGTTACGTGGGGAAAATTCTCGCCGTGGACACCTCGGCTATAAGGCTTGCGCTCGACAGCGGGTTTATCCCCATTATCGCCACCATCGGCATAGACGACGAGGGGCAGGTTTACAATATCAACGCGGACACGGCGGCGGCGGAAATCGCGGCGGCGCTCGCGGCGGAGAAGCTCATAGCGCTGACGGACGTGCGCGGAGTGCTGCGCGACCCCAAGGACGACGAGAGCCTGATAGGGGACATAGCCCTGCGCGAGCTGCCCGGGCTGATAGAGTCCGGCGTGATATCGGGCGGCATGATACCGAAGCTGGACAGCTGCCGCCAAGGTATAGGCAGGGGGCTGAAAGAGGCGGTCATCATCGATGGGCGGGTCGAACACTCGATACTGTTGGAGCTGTTTTCGGACAAGGGCATCGGGACGCTGCTGCACAGGTGACAGCCCCGGCCGCTTCGGCTCATATCTGGCTAGCCATCGGATTATAGAAAGGAATGTAACAGGAATGGAATCGACAAACTCAACACGGATAAAGCAGGCCGAGGACAAA
This sequence comes from Eubacteriales Family XIII. Incertae Sedis bacterium, assembly GCA_031257215.1. Classification (GTDB taxonomy): domain Bacteria; phylum Bacillota; class Clostridia; order Peptostreptococcales; family Anaerovoracaceae; genus JAIRPC01. The sequence continues at coordinate 635 of JAIRPC010000067.1, read as the reverse complement.
TACCTCGCCGACACCTACGCGCGCTACGACGTGGCGCTCGTCAGCGGCAACGGGGTGTGGGCGACGGACGCGGACGGCAAGGAATACATAGACTTCACCTCCGGCATAGGCGTGAACTCGCTCGGCTTCTGCGACCCGGGCTGGGTGGCGGCGGTTTCGGGCCAGGCGGGGAAGCTGCAACACGCCTCCAACCTGTTCTATACCGAACCCTGCACGAGCGCCGCCGAAAAGCTGATCGCGCACACAGGCCTGTGCAACGTGTTCTTCGGCAACTCGGGCGCGGAGGCGAACGAGGGCGCCATCAAGGCGGCGCGGAAATACAGCCATGTCAAATACGGCGACGGCCGCGCCGAGATCATAACGCTCGAAGGCTCGTTCCACGGCAGGACGATCGCCACCATCACGGCGACGGGGCAGGATAATTACCATAAGGACTTTAATCCATTTTTGCAAGGATTTGTATACGCCTGCGCCAACGACATAGAGGGCATCAGGGACAAGATTTCCGACAGAACCTGTGCCATCATGGTGGAGTTCGTGCAGGGCGAGGGCGGCGTCATAGAGCTGAGCGAGGGCTTCGTCAATGAGATAACGAAAATTTGCGCCGAGCGCGACATCCTCTTGATAGCGGACGA
>JAIRPC010000029.1 GCA_031257215.1 Eubacteriales Family XIII. Incertae Sedis bacterium | reverse complement strand
TGTTACCTTTCTATCGATTTTCCTTTTCACATTTTCAAATTCGATTCCCGGCATTGTGCCAGGATGATTCTGCAATATTACCAATTTTCGTCTGTCGGTGCCTGCTCTGCCGGGGCTTCCGCGGCCTCTGCTGTTTCAGGGGCTTCCTCATAGGCGGCAGCTTCCACAGGCTCCGCGTAGGCGGCATCCACCGCAGGCTCCGCATATATGGCATCGCCCGCGAATTCGCCGTTCTCAGCGCCAATGGCCGCCGCTTCCACATAAGGCTCGGCTTCCGCGTAGCCCTCCGCTGGCGCTTCCGCGTAAGGCTCGGCTTCCACGTAGCCGCCCGCCGCCTCATCATAGACCGGCTCCGAGCCCTCCTGGAAGCTCTCGTCAAAGCTCTCGCCCTGGTTCGCCTCGATAATGGCGTCCGTCACCGACGTCGTGATGAGCTTGATGGATCTGATGGCGTCGTCGTTGGCGGGGATAACGTAGTCAACGTCGTCGGGATCACAGTTCGTGTCCACGATCCCTATGATGGGTATCCCCAAGATCCTCGCTTCCTTGATGGCGATCTTCTCTTTTTTCGGATCGACCACAAACAGCACCCCTGGCATCCCGCGCATCTCCTTGATGCCGCCGAGGAATTTGTCGAGCTTTTCGTGTTCAAGCCTGAGCTTGCTGACCTCTTTCTTCGTCAGCTGCTCGAAAACGCCGTCCGCTTCCATCTTCTCGATCTCGTAGAGCCTGTCGATACGCTCCTTGATGGTCTTGTAATTGGTCAGCATGCCGCCAAGCCAACGCTCGTTGACGAAATACTGGCCAGATCGGATAGCCTCGTCCTTGATCACCTGCTGCGCCTGCTTCTTCGTGCCAACGAAAAGTATCGGCTTGCCCGTGGCGGCAACCTCGCGCATGAACGCGTAGGCGTCGTCGATCAGCCCCACTGTTTTCTGCAAGTCGATAATGTGGATCCCGTTGCGCTCCATGAAGATATAGGGCGCCATCTTCGGGTTCCAACGCCTTGTCTGGTGGCCGAAATGCACACCCGCTTCGAGTAACTGTTTCATTGAAATAACTGACATAATTTACCTCCGGTTCTTCCTCCACCGAACAGTTCCGACGGGAGCTATCGCCTTGGCTATGCCTTGCTGCGGCGCCACCGAGCCCATCGCCGTCCGGTGTGCGTAGTTTTTGCTTCGTGCGCCTATGCGGAACGCGGCAAGCGCATCCCGTTAAACGCACCTATATATAATACCATTGCCACGGTGTATTAATCAATAACTTTTTGTGATATAATTTCGCTGTCGCGTGGCGGCAATGCCGTGCCGATATGGTCGAGGCTTCGTTATTGGGGAGCTGGGCGCGGCAATCGCTGGCACGCTGGCGGCTACTGGACGCAGCAATGGATAGGAGATGGCGAAATGACGTACAAATCGAAGCTGAAAAGCGAGGACACCGAGCTGCTTTTCGACGCAATACTGTCGCTGGAAAGCAAGGAGGACTGTTACAGGTTTTTCGAGGACGTGAGCACCGTCGCGGAGCTGAAAGCGCTGGCGCAGAGGTTCCATATCGCAAAGCTGCTGTCCGAGGGCATCACCTACCAGGACATTGAGCGCCGCACGAAGGCCAGCACCGCGACCATCAGCCGCGTAGGGCGCTGCCTGAACTACGGCGCGGACGGCTACAAGAAAGTTATTGGGAAGCTCTGCGGGTGAACCCGTCGTTATCCGCTTCCTCCAAGAACCTGTCGAAGTCGGAGCTGAAAAGCCTGTCTTGGGTAACACGGTATTTTTCAAACTCGCTTTCTGCGAACTCTTTGGCAAGCTCCGCTGTGACGCGCCCGGCATCCTGCAAGATTTCAAGGTCGGTCAGCTCTATGAAACGGTTTAGCCGAATCTCCCAGTCCTCCATTGTCATGGGTATTTTGCGCAAAGCCATGCTTTCCGCAAGTTCCAGATATGCGGTGACTATACGCTCCAACTGCCCCAGTTCAGCCTCGGCAAGATAGTTTTTTGCGATAGATACGTCGAATTTCTGTATCTTGCCGTCTGGTGCGTCTTTCCAAGTGGTCAAGCCCATGTGCGCTTTCTCTGCATTGGCTCTTTCCATAATGAGTTCAGCCGCCGTATGCCCATGAATAGCCCAATGGAGCTTATTCTGAACCGTGGCAAAGAAGCGCTTTGTGGTGGTTGCTGTAGCATCATAGTCAACGCTTGTGGCATAGATGTCGGTTATCTTTTGGTAAAATTTGCGTTCAGACAGGCGTATCTCGCGGATGCGCTCCAATTGCTCATCAAAATACCTGTCCGTGAACATATGCCCGTTTTTCAGGCGTTCATCATCCATCACATAGGCTTTGATGGTGAATTCCTCGACAATCTGCGTCGCCCACTTACGGAATTGAACGGCGCGCTCCGAATTTACCTTGTAGCCAACGGCAATGATCGCTTTAAGATTGTAATGCTTGGTGTCGTAGGTTTTGCCATCAGCGGCAGTTATCCTAAAATTTCGGATAACTGCCGTTTCGGATAGTTCATTGTCTTCGAATATCTTCTTCAAGTGATAATTTATTGTGCGCGTATCGACCTGATAAAGCTCGCCCATCATCTTTTGGGAAAGCCAGACATTCTCATCGGCATATATAGCCTCAATACCGCTTTCCCCACTTGCGGCGATAAACGTAAGATACTCGGCCGCGGAACTACGAATCGTGATTTGTTGTTTCATCTTCGCCATCACAGCACCCTCCTTTGCGTCGCTGGGCTACACGTCTTGAATATATGCCCATAATTAGTAATGTCATTCTCCCTGTCAAGGGCTTTCAACGCCCGCCGCGTCTGGTCTACGCTCATGGCAATGCCTCCCCAGCCTCTAATTCTTCTTCTGGCTGAATGTTAATCCAAGCAAGCGCGGGTTTGACGCTCACGTTCAATTTTTCCAAGTCTTCCAATTCACTTTCATTAACACTTATAACTCGCGCTCATCATCAACACCGCCTTTAAACCTTTCGTGGAAACACCTGTTCAAATTATACCACTACGGCGTGGTGGTTTCAACGAAAAAATATGCCGTCGCAGAATTGAAGTCGATAAAATCCTCGTAGGAAAAATTGAACAAGCGGCATTGCGAATTTCGTTCGATTCATATATAATATTATGTACGATTAATGTTGTGAATTATGTGCGATTTCATAGGAGGTATTGACATGGTTATCACCGCAACCGAACTGAAAAGCAACATGGGCCGCTATCTGTCCCTTGTCGCGAGCGAGGATATCATTATCACTAAAAACGGAAAAAACATTGCCAAACTGTCCAGCACAAAGCAGGACGGCGTGGAGGCAATGAGATCGCTGTTCGGGATCATCCCCAACGACGGCACTACACTTGAACAGGCAAGAGAGGAGCGACTGGCGCGCTATGAAACTGCTGATTGACACAAATATTGTCCTCGACGCTCTCATGGATAGGGCGCCGTGGGCTGATTTCGCGCAGTCCATTCTGCTTGCCACCGCCGAGGGAAAAGCCGAGGGCTGTATTACCGCCAGTTCATTAACCGACCTGCACTATATTCTTCGCAAGCATCTGGGCGACAGCGGAAAAACAAGGAAAGCGCTGCTTGCCTTGCTCGTTTCGGTAACAGTGCTGGACGTGAGCGGCGTTGACTGCAAAAAAGCCTTTGAACTCCCCATGGACGATTTTGAGGACGCTCTTCTCGCCTGCTGCGCCAAACGGCACAGAGCGGAATACATTGTGACCCGCGACTTGAAAGGCTTTGACGGTTCGCCAGTCAGGGCGATAGAGCCAGACGTGCTTTTGGTTAAATTGAAAATTCAAAGGCGATAATGTGGCAGCCTACGCTGCCCGTCACCCCCCGGACGCCACCCTTATCGCTTCCGCTAGCTGCCTGTCCTCATCCCCTGTGTTTTCTATTTCTATGTCGGGCGATATGCCCACACCGTTCACTGGCTTGCCGCTTGGCGTCACGTACTGCATTATGGTAATGCGCGCGCCGTCGCCCTCGTCGAAGCGCTCCAACCTCTGTATCAGCCCCTTGCCGTAGGTGGTCTGCCCCACCAGCTTGCCGCCGCCGTTCGCCTGGATGCCCAGCGCGAATATCTCCGCCGCGCTCACGCTGCTCATGTCGATCAGCACGGCGTAGGGCAGGTCGTTCAGCTTTTCGCCGTCAGCGGAATATTCGGTGCGCTTGCCCGCCCCGTCCTCGGCGTAGCACACGACGCCCTTGCCGAGCAGCATCCCGTCAATGCTCAGCGCCGACTCCATCAGCCCGCCGGGGTTGTTCCTCACATCTATGACTATCGCCTTTGCCTTTTTGTTTTTCATGTAACTGAGCGCAGACTTGAAATCCTCCGCCGTGTTGTCCGTGAACGAGGATATCTTTATGACTCCGACGCTCTCGCCCCTGTCGTTCTTCACCATGCTTTTCTCGACGGTGGGCGTGGCGAATACCGACCTGGTAATGGTGAATTCGCGCGTGTCGCCGCCCCTGCTCACGCCAAGCGTCACCTTGGTCCCCGCTTCGCCGCGCGCGGCCTCCACGGCCTTCGCCAATTCCTCCCCCGAATATCCCTTGCCGTCCACGGTCAGGAGCAGATCGCCTTTCAGCACCCCCGCCTCGTCTGCCGGCGAGCCCTTCACGACCTCCACCACCTCAATAACCCCGTCCTCGTTCGGCATCAGCGTCAGCCCCACGCCCGACAGCTCCCCGTGGGTCTTTTCCATCGCGTCCTTCAACTCCTCGGGCGTGTAATACATGGTGTACGGGTCGTTTGCCGACATGAACAGCCCGCGCAAAAGCCCCGTCCTGATCGCGCCCTCCGTGATGGGCTTGTAATAATTTTCCGACAAATAATTTTCTAGCTTTTCTAGCCGCGCTACGTCGATGCCCGCCGCGCCAGGCCTCTCGCCGCCGCCGAATATCGCCGCGCCGAGGGCAGTCCCTTCGAGTAACAGCCCCGCCGCGCCGCCGATCAGGAACACCGCCGCAACCAACACCGCCAATTTCGCCTTTGCGATTTTAATCATAATTATTCCCCTGCCACCACTGATCTTACAATAAATTGAACGCTTTCGCGCCCGTTCCACCTGTTCACTTCGAGCGACCCGTAGAGGTCGAGCCTCGCCTGGCCCTCTGGAAACTCCGCGGGCTTATCGCCCTTTGCGAACAGGACACATTCTAGATGATTTACAATAAATTTAATATGTCTACCATCCGTGCCCATGCGCCGCACCCGCTCTGGCAGCTGCCCGCGCAGGCAGAGCGTGGGCTTGTGGTTGCCCGTCCCTGTCGGCTCGAATTTTTCGAGCGCCGCCGCCAGCTCCAAGTTGGCCTCGCCTGGCAGAATGTCCGCGTCAGCCGACGGCAGCGGCGAAAGCAGTTCTGGGTTTTCGCCCGCCAGGACCTTCACGTCGGCGCAGAGCGCTTCCCGCAGAATGTCCTCGTTGCCCGCGGGCAGTGTGAAGCCCGCCGCCATGGCGTGGCCGCCGAGCTTTGTGAACAACTCGCCGTGCGCGCGCAGGATGGAGATGATGTCAACTCCCGCGACGCTTCGCGCAGAGCCTTTCAGCGCCCCGCCGCCCGCTTCGCTGTTATCAGCACCGCCGCCGGCTTCGCCGCTATCGGCGCTGCCGACCTCCGCCAGCACCGCCGCCGGCCTGCCGTATTTTTCCTTTATCCTGCCCGCTACTATCCCCGACACGCCCTCATGTACGTAGGGCGGCTTCACCAGCAGGAAGCAATCGTCCGCGTGATTGCTTTCTATTATATGTTCGCAGGCTTTCACTGCCTCGTCCTGCTCCCTGCGCCGCTCCGCGTTGCGGCTTGCCAGCTCGTCCACTATCGCGCGCGCCCGCGCCTGGTCGTCCGTCTTGAACAGCTCTACGGCAATGGACGGATCGCCCATGCGCCCCGCCGCGTTCAGGTGCGGCGCGATGCCGAACGCTATATTGTACGCCAAAACGCTGTCCGCCGCTAGGCCAATGCCCTCGGCAAGGGCTCGGAGCTGCCACCGCTTTCCCTCGTTCAGCGCTTTCAGCCCGTATTTCACGAGCGTCCTGTTCTCGCCGCGCAGGGGCATGACATCCGCTATGGTAGCCACCGCCACGAGGTCAAGGCTGTCCGTCACTGCCGACCTTATGGCGGGGTCGTTCGGGTAATATCTGTTCTTGATCGCCTGCGCCAGCTTGAACGCCACGCCGCAGCCGCTGAGCCCGTCAAAGGGGTAGCGCGAGCCCTCGCGCTTGGGGTCTATGGCGGGGCAGCCTATGGGCGCGGAGCCGTCTGGCTCGTGGTGGTCTGTCACGAGGATCTCCATGCCCATGTCCTTGGCGGCAGCGATTTCCGCGATAGAGGATATGCCGCAGTCCACCGTGACAACGAGGTCAGCCCCCGCCTCACGTATCTGTTCAAGCGCGGCGATATTCAGCCCAAAGCCTTCATCGAAGCGGGAGGGGATATACCATGAAATACTGTTTTTTGAATATCCGCCCAGGTCGCACAGGGCTTCAAGAAACCCGCTCAGCAGGGTCACGGACATAAGCCCGTCTACGTCGTAATCGCCGTAGACGCAGATGCTTTTCCCAGCCGAAAGCTGGCGCATGACCAGCTCCGCGCCCTCCTCCATGTCAGGGAGCAGAAAAGGGTCGTGCGTCTCCCGCGGCCTGTCACTAAAAAACTCAGCCGAGTCCCCAACCCCCCGAGCCGCCAGTATCTGATCAATTATTTCTTGATATCCTCTCATAGCCAGCTCCGCGGGTTCTGCGGCACACCCCCCACCCTCACCTCAAAATGGCAGTGCGGCCCTGTCGAATCTCCCGTGCTGCCGACATAGGCTATCACGTCGCCGCGCTTCACCGTCTGACCCACCGAGCAGGCTAGCGACGAATTGTGCCCGTACAGCGTCGTTATGCCGCTGCCGTGGTCTATGATGACGGCGTTGCCGTAGCCGCCGAAATACGAGGACTTCACGACCGTGCCGTCCGCCGCCGCGT
>JAIRPC010000011.1 GCA_031257215.1 Eubacteriales Family XIII. Incertae Sedis bacterium | reverse complement strand
CCTGCCCGCCTCGCGGACTGCCGCCGCCATGGCCTCCTTGGTGGCGTTCAGGATATTTATGGCGTCGATGCGGCGGTTGTCCACCAGCCCTACGCCCCACGCGACTGCCGCCGCCGTTATCTCGCCATAGAGAAGCTCGCGTCTTTTCTCGGAGAGCTTCTTGGAATCGTCCACGCCCAGCACCGCGAAATCCGGCGGCAGCACGACGCACGCCGCGCATACCGGACCCGCCAGCGGGCCGCGCCCCACCTCGTCCACACCCGCTATATTCACAGCCCCGCCCGCCGCAGCGGGACTTTCGCCTATGCGGTCTGCGCCGGGGGCGGCGGCGCTACCCGCGAGAAGCCCGCGCTCGAACTGGCGCATCTCGGCAAGCCGCGCACGTAGCTTTTCCTCCCTGCTGATTTTCCTGCTTGCCGCAGTGCCCTGGATGGGTTCCTTTGCCTCGCTCATAGCCCGCTCCCCTGCCCCGCCTTTTCAAGCGTTACGCGGCCGAGCTTTCCCTCGCGGAACTCACCGACTATCATGCGCCCTGCCCGCTCGTAGTCCACGCGCTTCCCTGGCAGTATACAGCCGCGCTTCGCCGCTATCGCTTCCATGAGGGCGAGCGCGGGGTCTGTCCCGCCATCCCATGCGGAATCCGCGCCGCTGCCGTATTCGGAGCCTGCCCCGCCACCATCCGCAGAGTCCGCGGGCGGCTCGCCCCCGCGTGCCGCCGCAAGCCCGTAACGCTCCGCCAGCGCGCTTGGGTACAGCTCGCCCAATGTGCGTATCAGTTCGAGCGCGAGGGTGGGCGCGTCCATTATCTCGTCCTTTATCGAGCCGCAGAACGCGAGGTTCATCCCGACGTTCGGATCTTCGAATTTCGGCCAGAGTATGCCCGGCGTGTCCAACAGGCGCATGCCGTTTTCCAAGGTCAGCCATTGCTTGCCCTTGGTCACGCCCGGGCGGTCACCTGTCTGCGCCGCCCTGCGGCCTGTCAGCCTGTTAATCAGGGATGATTTACCTGAATTGGGCACTCCGACCACCATGACGCCCAGCGAGCCCGCCGCCGCGTTGCCGACGCGGGAAGCCGCGATGCCGCCGAGCGCCGCGAGCAGCTTCTTCATTCCCTGCCCGCTCTGCGCGTTGAGCGCGACCGCCGATATAGAGCCGCAGCCCTCGCGCCCGCCGTCCGCGCCGCGTCCGGACAGCCGTGCTGTCCACGCCCCTGTCTCGCGCTCGTCGGCAAGGTCGGCTTTGTTCAGCACGACGATACGCGGCTTGCCCTTGGTCAGCTCGTCTATGATGGGGTTGCGGCTGGACACGGGTATGCGGGCGTCGCAGACCTCGACAACCGCGCCGACAAGGCGCAGGTTGGCAGCGATCAGCTCGCGCGTCTTTTTCATATGCCCAGGATACCAGTTAATGTTTTCAATCATAAGAGTATTGTAGCACAGCTAAGCGAGGCTGTGCTAGAAAAACCGCCATTGCCGATCAACGGCCACATTCCCTGTCTGCGGTATATGGATTGCGGCGGCGCTTGCGACGGCCCGCAATGACGAGAGGAGTATCGCCATCTATGCGCCGCCAGCAATCCCACCAAAAAAGCGGCCGCCTTGGCTTGCCGCTTTTCTTTTCATTTTGCTTGGGGCGCAATGCCTTATTCCTTTTCGGCGCGGATCTTGGCCGCCTTGCCTGTGCGCTGGCGCATGTAGTTGAGCTTTGCCCTGCGCACGAATCCGTGCTTCACTACCTCTACCTTGTCCACCTTTGGCGAGTGCATCGGGAAGGTCTTTTCGACTCCGACGCCTGACGCTATGCGGCGCACCGTAAAGGTCTCGCCGATGCCGCCGCCCTGCTTTTTCAGGACGAACCCTTCAAAGACCTGGATACGCTCACGCGAACCCTCGACGATCTTGATATGCACCTTTACCGTATCGCCGACGCGGATCTCCGGCATGTCGTTTCTCAGGTATTTCTGTGTTACCGCTTGCAAAACATTCATCATAATCTATCTCCATAATTACCCCGCCTCGTTGGCGTTCTTGGCGCACTCCCAATGAGCGGCCAGCGGACCGGACGCGACAGCGGTAAATATTGTATCACAGCGGCGGCGCGGATTCAAGTGGGATTATTTTCCAGTCAGCCTCCGCACGCGCGATACCGCCAGATCATTTTCCAGTCAGCCTCCGCACACGCGATATCGCCAGATCATTTCCCAGCCGACCTCCGCACACGCGATACCGCCAGATCATTTCCCGGCATACGCGTAGCTCTTCTCGGCTTTTTCCGCCCTCGCGCTTCTGCGCCTGCGGACATCCCCCGCCAGCAATGCCGCCAGGGCTATGGCCACCAACACCACGAAGATCAGAATACCCGGCAGCAGCTCGGCGTTGCCGCCCGCCAGCCCCACGCTCAGAGCTTTCCAGAAGCTGTTCGCGGGCGCGGGTCGAAGCTCTACCTCGGCGCGAACCAGCTCCGCGCCGTTGTACAGCGCCACTATGCTGTGGCTTCCCGTGGCCGCGCCCTCCGGCAGGGCGAACGACGCTTGGAAGCTTCCGTCCGCGTCGGACGCGACAGTGCCCAGTGTCTTTGGCGTGGATTGCAGCTGTATCTCGATACCCGCCACGTTGCCATAGAAGCCCGTGCCCTTGACGGTTATCTTGCCTCCCGCGTAGAGCGCGCCGCCCTCCGCGCCGCTGACCTCGATCTCGCCGGGGGCTTCCAGTATGGCGGCTTCGCGCACTGCCTCCGCCTCCGCTATATCGCCCGACAGCGGCGTTTCCGTCTCCACGATAGCTTCGGTCTCCGTCGGCTCGCTCGCCACAGCGGAAGCGGTAGCGCTCGCCTTTGATGTCTTGGCCGCCTTTTTGCTCTCAGAAGCGTCCGAGTCGCCAGAGCCCTCCGCGCTATCGGTTTTCTTCGCTTCGGCTTCCTTTTTTTCGGCCGCCGCTTTCTCAGCAGCCGCCTTTTTCTTGGCTTCCTCGGCCTTCTTCTTCGCGGCGGCTTCCTTTTTCTTCTTTTCAGCGGCTTTCTTCGCTGCTTCTTTCTTCTTGGCTTCCTCGGCCTTCTTCTTTTCCTCCTCGGCTTTCTTCTTTCCCGTCTGCGAGTTTGGCGAGGGGCCCGCGGGCGTATCGCCGCGCGTTCCGTCGAAGCCGACCCACGGCACTTTCACGCCCGTATGGTCGTCGTACCCGTCCCAATCGCAGTCCTCCCACCTCTCATAGTCGGCCGCGTACACATCAGGCCCGCCCGCCGCGCCGAAGCCAAACGCGAAAGCGACGGACACGGACAATGCTACGGCGATGCAAAGCCGGGCCGCCCTGCCCCCGCGTGGGCTTGCCGCGACGCCGTTCTTGCTTTCTCTGCCAATATTTTTTTCAATAACTTTCATTATTCCTGCCCTCTTTCCTACATTATATACTCAACTGGGTCGCTTCCCCTGAGCCAGGCTCAGTGCCTCAATGGCGGAAGCTTGACCCATTCCTGTTCCCGCTCTCATCCCGCGGCATCCCCTCCTGTGCCGGCGGCTACGAAGGTTTTTCTTCCGAAGAATATATCCTCGTCAAGCACCCTTTCGCCCCTTGCCACTATCGCCGAGGCCACGGCCGCCGCCGTTACGTTGGTCGCGGTTCTGGCGGTGTCCGCTATGGCGGCTATCGGGATGGTCAGCACCATTATTTCAAGCGGCAGGCCTACCGCGGTCAGCACGCTTGCCGTTACTATCGTCGCGGTGCCCGGAACGCCCGCCACGCCTATGGACACGAACAGCCCCATGATGCCCAGTATCGCGTAGTCGGCCAGGGAGTAGTTGATGCCCAGCCCGTGTATGCCGTATATCGCCACCAGTATCGGCCATATCCCCGCACAGCCGGGCATGCCTATCGTCGTGCCGAGCGGCGCGGTGAAATTCGCCACCTTGGGGCTGACCCCCACCTCCGATTGGAGTATGCGCGTGGTCACGGGCAGAGTCCCCACGCTCGACTGCGTAGAGAACGCTATCACCTGCGCGGGTATGAGCTTCCTGAAAAATTTCAGTGGCGGCAGCCCCGCGAACACCTTTACAAGCACGTAGTTCACGCCCCAGAGGTCTATCGCCATAGCGACTACCGATATGACCAAAAGGACTATGAGCGACCAGATCATGCCGCTGCGGTTCATGCCGTTGGACGTTGCGGTCGCGACCAGCGCGAGGACGGCGTAGGGCGTCAGCTCTATTATGAAGCCGACAGCCTTGTAGACGATATCCTTGACCGCTTCGACGAACTGCTTGAACACGGCTACCTTTTCGCCCTTTTCCTGGCGCACGAGGACGTAGGACACGGCTATCAGCACGGAGAACAGGATGACGGGGATGATCCTGTCTTCCGCTACGTCGGACACCACGTTCTGCGGGAAGAAGCCTATCAGCACCTCGGAAAAGCTCTTCAACGTGCCCTCGAAATTGGCGGCGTCAACGCCCTCTATCGACAGGTAGGAATTTTTGCCCACGCCGAAGGTCAGCCCGAACCCGATGGCCAGCGCTATCGCGACGGCGTTCGTGAGCAGCAGCCACAGCACAGACCTCGCGCCTATGCCTTTGAGCTGTTTGGCGGAGCCGAGCGAGGTCACGCTGGACAGTATCGAGACTATCACCAGCGGCATGACTATCGCGGAAAGCACCGTTACATATATCTTCCCTATGGGCATGATCCACCCCGTATGCCCGTTGAAAAGCACGCCGAACACTACGCCCACCACCAGGGCGCCCAGCACCGTAAAGGTGAAATCCACGCCGCGCTTTCTGAGCAGGAATATTATTATAAAAAGAGCTATTATTACCACTAACGCCACTACGGACAGGACATCTACATTCATCTATTTCACCTTTTTCGTCGCCTTGGAAACCACCGAGTATTTCTCGTAGCCCTTCTTGACAGGCGTCGCCTGTACCGTTATGCGCTTGCCTTTCTGGGCTTTTTTCAGTTTCAGGCTGGACTTCGTCGCGCCGCCTATCTTCTTGCCGTCCGCGTACCACTGGTATTGGAATTTCGTCGGCTTCGGGCTCCATTTGCCGATAGCGGCTTTCAGCGTCTTGCCCACCTTGGCCGTGCCCTTGATCTTCGGCGCGGGGTATTTCGCGAACGCCTTGGCCACCTTGGCGGTCTGCGCCGAGGCCGCTGTTACGCTCTTGTAGCCCGTGCGCGATATCGTCACGGCCACCTTGATTTTCTTGCCGAGGTCGGATTTCTTGACCTTGTACGCCGAGGAGCTGGCGCCCTTGACGGCCTTGCCTCCTACATACCATTGGTAGGAAACGCTCGGCGCCTGGCTCAGTGCGCCCGCCGCGGCGGTCAGCTTCCTGCCGACGGCGGCGGATCCCGCTATCTTGGGGGACGGGGCTCGCGTGAAGCTGTGTACGACGGGCGCGGCGAGCCCCGGCTTCAACACATTGTCGAGCGACCTGACCGCTTCGGCGGCGAATTCGACCGCCTGCAAGCCATCCGTATCCACGCTGTCGTTGCCCGCCTTGCCGTCCTCGACCGGCAGCGCCCGCGCCAGCGCCGTGCCCTGCACAAACGTCAGGTCTAGCATGTATTCGCTGTATGTGCTAAGCCCATTCTTCTGGTGGATCCACCGCTTCACCACAGGCGCGGCCTTCGACTTGTCGTAGCCGAGCAGGAACGGCACTTGCAGCCTGATCGCGCTTTTCTGCGCCGCGCCCGACCACGGGTCAGCCGCGACCTTCGGCCTGCTGATATCGCCGTTCGGGTAATAGTCTATGCGGCTCTCGCGCTTCGTATAGTTCTCTGTTACGAACTGTTTGAAATAACTAACAATATTGGCATAAATATAACTGAAATTGTAGTTGCTGTTCCTAGTGTACAGCCCGCCTGTGGACGCGCTCGACTTAACCGTGTCGATCTGCGCGCCCGTCCCCCATATCGTCGCGCCGCCGAGGGCGGGGTCGTAGACATAGACCTTGCCGTTGAAGCCGTTCGCCTTGGCGCGCTTCGCTACCTCGCCGACTATGGCCTGCGTGTTGTGGCAGGGAGCCGACGCGAACAGGATGGCGTGCTCGCCGGGCGCGTTCAGCACGTTGAACAGCTCCTGCGGCGTGACCTGGTGGAGCGTGAACCCGGCGCCGCTCGCGCCGAACACCGAATCGCTGATGATCGCCTCGGCCTTGCCCGTCCTGTTCGCGGTCGCGCCCCTCCCGCCGTTCAGGTTGAAGAAGGTAGCGTTGCCGTTGTACACGCGCTTGAAGAAATCGTAGTCGCTGCGCACCGAGGATGGCGGCCCGAAAACATCCGCTATCGAGTCCGCGTCGTCACCCTCGTCATACCAGTCCACATCCTCCGCGTAGAACGTGTACGTGGCTGGGACGGATGTCTGCGCGGGCAGATCCGTCCGCGCGTTTTTATGGAAACGGAATAACAGGGTGTCGTCCGAGTCGTAGTCCGCCACCTCGGAGTCAACGCCTGGCGGAAGCAGCCCGACGATATCCGTCCACACATCGTGTAGCTTTTCGAGCTTCATATCGCCGCGGTGTCCGCCCGCCCAGAGCCCAACGCCATCGGTCTTCGTGATATCCAACTGGTAGCCGTCCAGAAGCGGGTTGAAGTGGTAGATCTTCGTGATGCCAGGCGCTTCGCCCGCCTCGCTGGCGATATCGCCAATGATCTTCTGGGTCGAAGCGTTCTGCGGCCCGCCGAACAATATGTAGTAATCGCCCGCGCTGCTCAGGATGTCGAGCAACCGCTCCGCCGTGACATCCTCGAACACGCTTGGCCCCGAAATCCCGTCATAGACATCATCTATATAGTCGAGCGTCGCCGCCCTGGGACTCCAAGGGTATGGAGTCGGGTTCGCCGCGTCCGCCCGCGCGCCAAGGAAGCTCTGTGCGCCCGGCACCGCCGCGGAAGCCCCGACCACCAGCGCCGCCACAAGCAGTGCGCACGCAAGCCTATTCACGATTTTCTTTGCCTTACTCATAATGTTCACCAACCTCGCATTCTTCAACCTATAACTTCCATCTACGCGGGCTTCACCTTGGCGGTCTTGCCCGAAAGCTTTGACACCGCCTTGTAGCCCGTCTTTTTCGCCGTTATTTTGACGCTGATCCGCTTGCCCTTCTGCGCCTTTTTCAGCTTCAGGCTCGCCTTGGTCGCGCCCTTGATGGCCTTGCCGTTCGCGTACCATTGATAACTCAGCTTCGGCTTCGGCTTCCACGCGCCCGCCTTGGCTTTCAGCGTGCTGCCTACCCGCGCCTTGCCCGTTATCGCGGGCTTCGGGGACTTCGCGAATTTCTTCGCGGCGGCCTTGGCCTGGCTGCCCGTGTCCTTGCCTGCCGGCTTCTCGCCGACAACCTTGTTGTTATTGTTATTGTTGTCGCCCTTGTTGGCGGGCGGCTTGCTGTACGGGAAATAATATTCGTAGTCGCGGGTATAGCCGTCCCAGCCATCGGGTATCCTGTCGGTCTTGGTGCCGTCGAAAACGCCGTACCACGGGACGGGGACAGGCGGGACCGTGTGATCGTCGTAGCCGTTGCCGTCGCAGTCCTCCAAGTCGTAGCCGTTGTCTGAATACTCTATCACCGTGCCCGCCGGGATCGTGTTGCCGTCTTCGAGCTCACACGCCTCGGTGAACGTCCACTGCCACCCGTCTCCGACCTTGGCCGCGGTATAGGGCCAGCCCTCGGCCGCGCCCGCAAAGGAGCGGCTCTGGCCCTGCGCCGCCGTCCCAAGCGCCAGCGCGACAGCCACGCTCACCGCGATAGCCAGTATGCGCACAGGCATGCTCCGTGCCGTTATCCTCATTTCTTCACCCTCTTTGCCTTGGAAACAACGGTTGCTTTCACATAGTTCGCTCTGCTCAATGTCGCTGTGACCGTGATTTTTTTGCCTTTCAGCGATTTTTTCAGCTTCAAGCTCGCCTTGGTCGCGCCCTTGATGGCCTTGCCGTTCGCGTACCACCTGTATTTGGCGGTGAACCTCGGGGAAACCCCGACCACCTTGGCTTTCAGCGTCTTGCCCACCTTAGCCGTTCCGGTTATTTTGGCAGAATTTGAAGTAATTCCCGCGAACAGGCCTTTGGCTCGGGCCGATGCGCTGACCTTGGAGATACGCTCAGTTGTCTGGAAGCCGGCCTTTGTGGCCTTGACCGCGACCTGTATCAGCTTGCCGATATCCCGCTTTGACAGCGTGTAGATCGAGCCTGTCGCGCCCGCCACCGCAATGCCCTCGCGGTACCATTGGTAGCTGAGTGCGGGGCTGTCGCTCCACGCGCCCGCCTTGACGCCCAGGGTGTTGCCGACCACGGCCTCCCCGACGAGGCTCGGCGCGGGCGCTGTGGCAAAGGCCTTCGGCGCACCCGACTGAACCGTGTCGTTGTTATTGTTATTGTTGTCGCCAGTTCCATCGTCGTATTCTATGCCCTCGTCCGCCGCCTGGGCCTGGCGCACCGACTTGATGTATGCGGGATTCAATATCCTGTCATAGTCTGTAAGCCCGTCGAAATGGAGCTTGGCGGTGGACGCGTTTGTTATGCCCGCAATGGTGACGGGAACGGCGTCCCCAAGCTGCCACCCGTACGCGTGGATCGCGTTCACCTGGCTCACGCCGAGCATATACTCGGTCAGCCACGGCGCACCGTTCTGTTCGCCCCACTGGATGGCGGTGGTCGAAACCGTGACAGGCTGGTCGAAGCCCTTGTTGTAGGACAACAGGAACGGGTACTGGAAGCGCGGCGCGTCGAAGGGCCCCGCCTCCGAAGCGCCTGTGCCGTATGCGCGGTTCGTCGGCGTGCCTGTGTCGGCATTGATGCCGTTCTCGTAATAGAACACGGACCGCCCGCTCTGCGACCAGTCCTCCGTGTTGATGCCGCTGCCGAAATAGCTGAACAGCGCGCCGTAGAGATGCCCGACGCCCGCGTAGCCCGACGGCACAGCGCCGTTGGTGCGCTGCCCAAGGCGGATGTTGATCCAGGCGTTCGAGGTCTGCGCGAGCTGCGCGTCTATATCTTCCCCGTATTTGAAGCGCACCGAGCCGCCGAGCGAGCCGTCGACGAAGTATATCGTCCTGTTATAGGCCTTCGCGCGCTTCGCCGCCCAGCCAAGAGTCGCTTTCGTGTTGCCGCAGCCCACCTCTCCGAAGAATATGGCGTGCTCGCCGGGGGAGTTCAGCAGGTCGAACGCGGCGGGGAAGGTCAGCGACTTGACATTGAAGCCCGCGCCGCTCGTGAAATTCGCATCCGAGATGGCATCCTCGCCGGGGAGCTGGCCCCTGTACGCGCGCTCGAAGAAATCGTAGTCCGTGCGGACATCGCCCTTGACGATAGCGCCCTCGCTGTCCCTGAACACGCCCGCGATCTTCGCCGCCTGCGCCGCCTTGCTGTAACCCCCGACGATATCGGCGGGTTTGAGCTGATATGTCGCGCTGATGGCGGCCTCGGACGCCAGATCGGTGTGGCTGCCCTTATGGAAGCGGAACAGCAGCGTGTTCGAGGACTTGTAGGCGCGGAGGATATCGCCCGCCTCGTCGTTGGGGAAGAAATAATTGATATAGGTTTGGATCGTGCCTATGCGGTGTTCCAGGGTTGCCGCGCCTGCTGGCGCATTGGTCGCGTTGGCGTAGTTTGTCGTGGTGCTCACGCCCAGGCTCGCTATGCTCGGGTCCGCGCTTGTGATGTCGAGGTATTTGTTGTCTAGGACGGGGTTGAAATGGTAGATCTTCGTGACGCCCGCCGCCTTGGCCTGCTCGTTGATGGTGGCAAGCACCCTCTGCGCCGTGTCCTTGATGGGGCTTGCGAACACGACATAGTAGTCGCCCTCCGCGCTGAGAACGTCGGCAAGCCTGTCCACCGTCACGTCCTCAAACACATGCCCGCCCTTGGATATGCCGCTATATACGTCCGCGATATAGTCGCCCGTCGTAGCCGCAGCCGTCTTGCTCCACGGATAGGGCGCGGCGATACCGGACCCGCTGGCGGCATGGGACTCGCTCGCCGCAAAGGGCAGCCAGGACGGTGCGCCGGGCGCGAGCACCGAGGCGGCGATCAGCGCCAAAGCCAGCACAGCCGCCAACGCGCCCCTCTGCCCTCTATTATTATAGTAGTTAACCTGCATTTCGTTCTCCTCTCTAATACATACTTCGCATATATGTTATATACGAACTTCAATGATATTTATATCACAGGTTCGCATATATGTCAAGAATGTTATGAAAATAATTAAAATTTTTTCCGACGCCATTGCGAGCCGTAAGGCGAAGCAATCCAGCGCTGTCGCGTGTCTCTGGATTGCGGCGGCGCTTGCGACGGCCCGCAATGACGAGGGTTGGCTCACACATGTCGGTGAAGGGTGGCGCGCCCGCGCCATTGCGGATTCCGCTGATGCGTTTTTCTTACTTCCTCACCTTCACCGTCTTGATGCCGCTCCATGCCGCTTGGTATTTCTCGCTTCCGGCCTTCTTGTAGCCCCGGATGCGGAACTGGTAGGTCTTGCCCTTTTTCAGCTTCTTCACTACCTTGGACACCGCCGCGCCTGAAACCGTTATGCTCTTCCACGCCTTGCCCTTGATGCGGTACTGGATCTGCTGCTTCGTGACGCCCTTGGCTTTCGACCATTTCAGCGTCACCCTGCCCTTGCCGGCCTTCGCGCTCTTGAGCTTCGCCTTGGCGGGCAGTATCTTGAACGTCGCGGTCACGCTGTCCTTGTACGCGCCCTTGCCCGTAGCCGTGACGGACGCCAGCCCTATGCCCGTGTTGGAGCGGTACGTCAGCGCATAGTCGGCCGCCGTGAGCGCCGCGCCGTTCAGCGTGACCTTGACAGCGGGGATGGCCGCCTTGCCATTATAGATCTGGTCTTTGATAGCGGCTATCCTCGCGCCGGAGATGGACTTCGCTGTGATCTGCTGCTTGTCATCATTGCCGCCTGGCTTGTCGTCGCCCTTGCCTGGATCCTTCGGGATATCGCTCGTTATGAACGCGGCGGGCTTCGCCTGCCCGTAGAGCCACGCGTCCGCCCAGTCGGTCAGGTCCTGCCCCGCGCTGGCGGCGGCAAACGCCACGAAGTCAGCCGTAGTTACCGCCTGCCCTTTTTTCTCCGTCGGCCAGTCTTTCAGGATTTTCAGGAATTTCGCGTCACCTATCTCGGCGCGCAGGGCGGCGAGGGCGAGCGCACCCCTGTTGTACGCGGCGGAAGCCCCGCCGAACAGATCGCCCTCAGTCTCGATCTTCGCGGGCGCGTAGCCCCACCACGGCTTGTTCGCGGCGGTGCTGTTGTAGACATTCTCCCATTTCTCCTGCGCGGAAAACTCCGAGCCGGGCTTCTGCTCGTAATACAGGTCGGTAACATAGGTGGCGAAGCCCTCGTTCAGCCAGAGGTCTTCCCAGCCCGCTATGCGGACCGCATCGCCGTACCACTGGTGCGCGTACTCGTGTACAAAGGTGCGTTCGCTCGTGATATTCGTGCCCGTGAAGAACGGGCGGTCAGCCGTTTCGACCGCGCCCCACGAGGCGGGCGAG
This sequence comes from Eubacteriales Family XIII. Incertae Sedis bacterium, assembly GCA_031257215.1. Lineage (GTDB taxonomy): Bacteria > Bacillota > Clostridia > Peptostreptococcales > Anaerovoracaceae > JAIRPC01. The sequence goes on along the minus strand of JAIRPC010000011.1, from coordinate 14,660 downwards.
CCGTGGCCATCCCCCAGGTTGTCAAAGACGAACCCCGCCGCCTCGCCGGGGTATGGGCCCGCGATGCTTTCAAGCGCGCGGATATACAGCGGCAGCTCGTGCGTGAACGCGTCGGCCTTGTCGCGGTTGCGGCTGGCGTTCGCGGCGTAGATCGTGCTGTTGACGTAATTGTAGTACGGGATGGCCTTGTTGATTTTCTTCTCGTCCAAATTGTCGGGGTTGTTGCCGTTGTTCACGGTTTGCGTGTACGCCGTAGGCGCTGTTATTGACAGATAGTTATTGCCCGTGCCGCCGACTATGGTGTATTTCCCTATCGACGCGAACGCCTGGTACGACGCGATATCCCTGTTGACCTTCCACACGGACTGGGTGCCGCTCCTGGATGTGCGGACGCCCGGCGCGACGCCCTCGTAGCCTGACGGGTATTTCAGAGTGATCGCGTATTTCGCGCCGTCGGCGGGCGTGTTGTTGTTCGGGAACCAGTAGATGGCGCCGAGCGGCTCGCCGATAGCGGCGATCCCTCCCTCGTCGATTCGCGAAAAGAAGCCCTGCGGCGATTCGCCGTTGCCGACAAACGTGTCGAGCAGCCCCGTGGTGTATGAAACAAATATCTGGAACGGCGTGCCGCTCGCGATAGGCGAGTTCACGTCGAGCGCCAGCTTCTGCAAATCCTCAGCGTCATTGCTCGCCTGCGAAAAATGCGTAACGGTGCGCGAGCCCGACGCCACGAACGCGCCGCTCTCGTCTATGCTGCCCACATTGACCCGCAGCTCCCCGCCGTTCACCGCAAGCGGCTTGAAGTCCAGCTCGATATGCGAAAGGCCCTTCTTCGCGATAGCGGTAACGGTCGTTGCGCCCTTGATGAAATCGACATCGTCCGAGGACGCCGCAATGCTCGACGCGTCGATGGCTATGTCGTAGCTCTGGACATCATAGTCCGACGTGCCCTGGTTCGGGATGAGCCTGCTCTCGCCGAGATCGTCGAGCGGGTCGTTGTCGTCTCCACAGCCGCTGTCGCTCTTGCTGACATTCGTGCCCACGGTGCTTGACGGCGAATAACCGCTGAGGCTATGCACGCTAGGCTGCCCGAAAAATTCCGCCAGGGCATAACGAGCCCTCGCGTTTTGGAGCTGGTTCGTGCCTCCCGTAGCCACCTCGTAGTCCAGGTAGGTGCCTGGGAGCTGCCCGCCCTCATATCCTGCGGCGGACTTCCACGGCGCTTCCCATTCCTGCGTCTGGTGTACCCATTCCTTAACAACGCTCCCCTTGCTGCTGTTATTGCCTTTCTGGTATTTCACGAGGAATGGCGAACGGAAATTGCGGTTCGGGCTAGTGGCCAGCTGCGCCGAGCTGTCGCCGTTCGGATAGTATTTGGAAACCGTGTTCACCGTGCCGCTTTCAAACGGCGCGAACAGATCCACGAGCCGAGCGCCGATAAAGCCCAGCCCCGTGTAGCCATAGCCGCCATCGGAGGTGGGTGCCTCTGAGCGCAGCACGGAATAGGCGGAGCTGTCGCCGATGCCGCCGCTGACGCGGAAGTCGAACACATAGACAGGCTCGTTCGCCTTGCTGGCGTTCTCCGCCAGATATGCCGTGAGTGCCCGCGAGTCCCCGCACCAGGAGCCGCTGATGAACACATTGTGCGTGCCCGGCGTGTTCAGCACGTTCACCAGCTCAGGCTGGGTGACCTGCCTCACCGTGAATTTGCTCTGTGTTATTCCGTCAATGCTGCCCGAGGAGTACGTCCAGACATTCCGAAACCACCAGTATTGGTCGTAGAAGGTTTCGCCTGTGTTCCCCGATGTCCAGCCGGGAACAGCGGAAAACACCGCCGCTATATCGGACTTCAAAGCGTTCTGCGCGGCCGTGCTGCCCACGTCCACCGCGCCGGGTATGAGCAGGCTCGACACGATAGTGTCCGCGCTGTCCACGATAGCGCCAGACGGCTTCCTGTTATACACGAACAGGAGCGTCTGGTCGGAGGTGTAACCCGCGGGTATATGCTTCAAGCGCGCGCCCCTGAGATTGTCCGTGCCGGTGGTGACGGCGGTTTTCAGAGCCGCCCAGATGCGGTTGTTCGGGCTGTCCGTCCGCGCCGCATAGGGTGCGCCCGTCGACGCGTCCGTGATGTCCGCGCCCGCCTCGCCCGCGAGGTTCGGGTCAAAGAAATAGATCTTCTCGATGCCCCAGGCCTGCGCCACGTCATTGATATAGCGCAGCGATTTCTTCGTGCTGTCGTTCTTCGGGCTGCCGAGCACCACGACGCTGTTGCCGTCCTGCCCGAGCACGCCCTTGGTCAGCCGCTCCACCGTCACAACGTCGAACACGTGCGCGTTCGCGCTGATCCCGTCGAATTTGGCGGCGATATAGTCCGTGGTGCTGGACGGGGAATAATCCTCCGACGGCGCGGCCGAAGCCCCAGCGGCACCCTCTGCCGAAGCCTGCGGTGCTGCGGGGCTGGCTGCCGAAGCCGACGGCGCGGCGGCGAATATGCCGGTAACAGCCAGCGCCAAAGCCAGCGCGGAGGCGAGCAGCGCCCTAACCCTCTTTCTTCCAATAAAAATAGCCTGCATGTCGTTCTCCTTTCTTTCCCGAAGCCGCATACAAGCCGAATTATGCTATAATATGTATGCGGCCCACGGGCTGCGGCGGAGCGGCTCACACTGATTGCACGTCGGGGTTGAGCCGTTCCCTATTTGTTTGATCTGCCTGCGACAACTGATTGACTGTCCGTCTGTCTGACTACCCGTCAGCTATAACCGATTGATAAAAAACATCGCATAACCGAACCACCCTTTCCATAATACATACTTAACATATATGTGATACAAGATACCTTTCCGTTATTTTATATCACAGGTTCGCATATATGTCAAGTGGGTGTGCAGGCCAGGTTTTCATGCCGCTGTATTTATTTCCTGTTTTTCATTATTTTTTCACCTTTACCGTTTTAATGCTGCTCCATGACGCGAAGTATTTGAGCCCGGATGTGGCCTTGTACCCGCGGACGCGGAACTGGTATGTCTTGCCCTTTTTCAGCTTGCTGATGGCCTTGGATGCCGTCGCGCCCGAAACCGTTTTGGTATTCCATGGCTTGCCCTTGATCCGATACTGTATCTGCTGCTTCGTTACACCCTTGGCTTTCGACCATTTCAGCGCCACCCTGCCCTTGCCAGCCTTCGCGCTCTTGAATTTCGCCTTGGCGGGCAGTATCTTGAATGTTGCGGTCACGCTGTCCTTGTACGCGCCCTTGCCCGTGACCGTGACGGATGCCAGCCCGATGCCCGTATTGGACTTGTATGACACGGTGTATTCAGCGGGCGCGAGAATAGTTCCGTCCAGAGCAACGCTGACTGCGGGCCTGATAGCCTTGCCCTTGTAGATCTGGTTGGCGATCGCCGCTATCCGTGCGCCGCCTATGGACTTGGCGGAAACCTGCTGCTTATCGCCCACCTTGTCGTCGTCTGTGCCAGTCTGGTCGTCGCCAGGCTCTGTCGGCGCGTCAGGCAGCCGCCCTGCGGGGAAGCTCTCAGGCTTGTACTGGTCGTAGATATACCTTTGCAGCAACGTGTCCAGCGCGGTTTGCTCGACACCCGACACGCGCTTCGCGGTCTCAATGAACTGCGCGGTGGTCGCGGCCTTTCCTGCCTGCTCATCCGCCCAGGTCTTGACAATGTTAAAGAAATCTTCATCTCCCACCGCCACGCGCAACGCCGCGAGCGCATAACTCCCGCGCCCATAGGTGATGTCAGTGAACAGGTTGGCGGCGTTTATCGGATCAGCCGGCGCGATATACCAGAAATCCGAATCCTTGTTGTCCTCGTACCATCTTGCATACCAGTCGTTCGTGGTAGTGCCGGCGCCGAAACCGCTCGGGCGCACGCCGTTTTCCTCGAACCATATGTTGGACAGGAACGACGCGAAGCCCTCGTTCAGCCACAGGTCTTCCCATTTCGCGATGGTCACCGAGTCGCCGAACCACTGGTGCAGCTGCTCGTGTACGAAGGTTGACGTAGCCGGAATGCCGCTGTAATACGGGCGCCCGACAGTCTCAAGGCTGTAGCCCACGCCGTCATCGCCGTCCTTCAGGTTTTCGAACACGAAGCCCGCCGATTCGCCCGGGTATTTTCCGAAATGGCTCTCGGCCCAGTTGATGTACTCCTGCAAGTCCTTCGCGTACCAATATGCCCGCCGCTTATTCGTGTTGCTGCTGTTATAGAGGGATTTGTCCACGTAGCCGTAGGCGGGTATCTTCGTCCCGTCTATCAGCTCTATCTCGTCGCTGAACTCGATATAGTCGCCAAACGACGCATCGACCAGGTATGGTATCGTGGGTTGCGTCTGCTCCCAGACCCTCGTGATATCCGAGCCGTGCGACTGCTTGGATATCAGATTTCCGACGCTGACGCCGACAAGATTTCGAGGCGCGGTCAGCGAGATGGTGTACGTGGCTCTGTCCGTTGTATTGTTGTTGGATGGAAACCAGAAGGTGGCTCCGTTCGGCTCGCCGAGCGCGGTTGCGCCCGTGCCGTTCGCACTAGGCACAAATCCCTGCGTGGAAGCGCCATTGAATTTGTATGTGCCGGTTTTCACCCAATAAACAATATCCACCGTGAACGTGCTGCCGCTTGCGATGGCGGTCTCGGGCGTTATGACGAGCTTGTGCCTGTCGGCCGCATCGTCGCTGACGGACGTCACCGCCGCCTTGTCTACATCGACACCGTTCAGCTTCACGCTGCCCACATCTGCGCGGTCAGCGTCGGCGCGGAAGTCGAACTCTATCTTGCTGAGGCTCTTCGTGGCCTTCGCCGTTATCTTCGTTTCCGCGTGCAGGTTCGCGCGCAACGCGGACGGAGTGGCGTTCAGAGCTTCCTTGTATGCGGCATCGATATCGTAGTGCTGGACATCGTAACCGTCGTTGCCGTTCTGGCCAAGAATCGGATTCTCGACTCCGAGGAGGATTTCCTTTACATCCGAGCCACAGCCGCCGCTCGGTTCGGGCGTACCCGACGGGCTTGGCCTGGCGCCCGGGTTTTCCGCCCATGGGTCGGAATCCGTGCGGTTTCTGTTCAGTCCATCAAAGAACGTGTAGAGCCCCGGCAGCGCGAGCGAAGCGCTTACCGCGCCGTTGCCCTCGGTATCATCCACATCGGGATTCACGGGGCGGCCCAGCTGCTTCTCGTAATATCCCGCATCGTTCAAGTAGTCACGCACATTGTTCTTCGTGTACCAGGCATATGCGTACAGCTCTTTTTTCAGCGGCTTATAGCCTATCCATTCGCTGGCCACGGGCGCGGCTGTGCCATCCGCGGCTTTGTTGTCCTTGTTGTACTCGAACAAGAATGGCACGCCGATGTTCTTTGCGGCTTTCTTCTCGCTCACCGGCTTCGATGTGTCGCCGTTCGGGTAATAGAGGTATTCGACAACGCCAGGCTCCAGTTCCAGATTTGAGAGATAGTCGAGCAGTTTTCCATACAGATGACTGCCTTCCACTACTGTATTTCCGTTGATGCGCGGGTCTTCGGCTTCTGTATCGCCGGACTTGAACACGGTCTTCAGGCCCGTGGCCGATGTCGCGCCGTCAAGCCGCAGATCGAACTGGTAGACCTTGCGGACACCATTCGTCACCGCCGCGGTGTTGGCGATGTTGTCCGTGGGGCTCGTGTACGGGCACCATGTGCCGCCGAGGAAAATCGCGTAGTCGCCCTCGCTCTCGAAGATATGGAACAGCTCGGGCAGCGTCACGGTCTGTATGGCAAAAGTTTCGCGGGCCGATTCGGGTATTATCACATTTGCGTATGTCGTTGGCGAGCCGACGACTGCGTTTATCCTAGTCTTGAAATAATCGAAGAACGGATAGGTCTTCACGTTGGCCTTGTTCGTCACGGGATCGACGCCCGCCGCTTCGAACGCCGCGGCTATATTCTGCTTGTAATTAATCGCCTGCGTCTGGCCTATGGCCTGCGCCTTGGACAGCACGCCTGCCACGACCGGCGCCGAAACGTCTGGCGTATCCGAATCGTTGTCCGTATCCGCCACCCTGTTCTTGTTATAGATGAAGAAATAGGTGTCGGACGATGTATACGCAGGGTCAACACCGCCCTTCAGCCTGGTCTTGATGCCGCGCGCGCCGGACCACAGGTCGGTGAATGCAGACGCCACCGCAGGATTCGCGCCCGTGATGTCGAGCTTATCGCCATCGAGCTTCGGGTCGTAGTGGTATACGGTTTCCACGCCGTACTCCTTCGCGACCTCGCCTATGAGCGGCACGGCCGCAAGCGAGCTGGCGTTCTCGGGACCACCGAACACGAACGCGTAGTTTCCGCTCGGATCGTAGGCCGCATCGGTGTTGGCGTTTGCGGAGTTTGTGGCAGTGTAGCCGAGCAGGAAGCTCAGGCGCTCGGTCGTAATGTTAGTGAATACATGGCCGGCAGGCAGCTGATAGGTATCTCCCAGATAGTCTATCTCTGTCTTGGCTGCCGCGGCAGCTTGCGTGGAGTCATTGGTTTCGCCCGCCTCCAAACCCTGCGCGTAGACAGCCGAGTCTCCCGAGCCGTCCTGTGCGCCCAGCCAGCCGACTATCGGCACGCCGGTCAGGAGCAACGCGACGGTGAGTGCGCCCGCCACTATCATCCGCGCCCTTTTATTTCTGGTTTCTGAAAAAATAGCTTGCATGTCGTTCTCCTTTCTTTCCCGAGACCGCATACAAGCAAAATTATGCTATAATGATTATGCGGTCTTAGGGCTGCGCTGGAACGGTTCACCTGATTGCATGTCGGAGTTGAGCCGTTCCTTCTTATTTATTCGCCTGCGATAACTGATTTGCTTCGTCAGCCGACGGCTGTGCAAAATCGGCAAACCCGCCGCGCCAGGACATCAGCCCTGGCTCGGCGGGATTGTACATCGTCCGTATATGGGAATCTCTAATTTTCGTACAGCCATCCGCAAACCCCTTTCTCGCAAAACATACTTCACATATATGTTATACATATATTCTAGTAATTTATATCACAGGTTTGCATATATGTCAAGCATGTTTTTTAAGTTTCCTTTTAATGTTTATTGGAAATGGCCCGAAAAAATGGAGTCGGCGGCTTCGATGCAGGCAATCGCCGCCACCTACGACGCACTTACCAAGGCCCTCGTGTACCCCGCTTTTGAATCCTCGAAGATATGCTCGGCCGAGCCTGAATCCACGATACGCCCCTCGTGCATCACGTAGATCCTGCCCGCGAGCATCCGCACCACCGAGAGGTCGTGCGTGATGAACAGCACGGCGAGCTGCCGTTCGCCGCGCAGCCGCTCTATCATGCCAAGTATCCTGTTCTGCGTCGCGATGTCGAGCGCGGACACGGATTCGTCGAAGACGATGAGGCTCGGGTGAGTCGCGAGGGCGCGCGCGATGGCCACGCGCTGACGCTGGCCGCCAGATAGCTTTGCGGGCCTGCGATCCAGCAGTGAATCATCCAACTCGGTCAGATCCATTATCTCCGAAAGCTCCGACAGCGGCCTTCCGAAAGCCGCCAGAGCTTCCTCTATCGCGAAGCGCACGGTGTGCGCGGGGTTCAGCGACGAATACGGATCCTGGAACACGATCTTAGGAGTCCCCTCAGCGAAGAATTTCACATCGCCACCGTCGGCGCTCTCAAGCCCCGCCACGATTCGCGCCAGCGTGGTCTTGCCGCTGCCCGACTCGCCGACTATGCCAACTATCTCGCCCTCACATACCTCTATGTCCACGCGGCGCAGCGCCTTGACTGCGCCGAAGCTTTTCTCCACGTTCTGCACTTTCAGTATTACGGGCCCGCCTACACGGTATTCGGGGTATGCGCTCACGCGCAGGAGCCTGTCCTCCTCGATGAGTGCGCGGGTATATGCGCTCTGCGGATCCGCTATCACCTCGCGAGTCGGGCCAGTCTCCACGATGCGCCCCCCGTCCATCACGATGAGCATATCCGTCCGCTGATAAACCAGCCTGATATTGTGCGTGATAAGCACGAACGGCATGGAGCGCCTTTCCCTGATTTCGTCAAGCAGGTCGAGTATGCCCTTTTGTGTAATAACGTCAAGCGCGGTGGTGGCTTCGTCCGCGATAAGAAGCTGCGGCTCCGTGGCAAGCGCGGCGGCGATGACCACGCGCTGCCGCTGCCCGCCCGAAAGCTCTCGGGGGTATCTGCCCGCGATGTCCGCCGCAAGCCCGACCTCGGCGAGAGCGGCCCGCGTGTCGAACGAAGCCCGCGAGCTTTTCGGAACGCCATCCAATATCTGCCGACCGCATTTTTTTAGCGGGTCAAGCGCCGTGAACGGATCCTGCATGACCATACCGAGCCGCGCCCCCCTGACTCCACGCCACTCCCGCTCCTTGGCGTTCAGGCTAAAACCAATCCCGTCTATCGCATAGCTGCCGCTGACGGATACGCCAGCCGGCAGCAGGCCCATGAGCGACCTGACGAGCATGGTCTTGCCGCTGCCAGACTCACCGACTATGCCGATGCGCGGCGCATGTTCGGCAATGCCTCCGATACAAAATGCCGGCACGTCCAGTATATCAGCACCGCCAATTCCCACCTTTAAGTTTTTCACCGACAGATTTATCACAGGCTTCTCTCCATTATTTGTCTTCCCACCATATTCACCGCAACCGCTGTTATTATTATTGCCGCGCCAGCGCTGAGCGCACAGGCCGGATTGTCGAACAGCAACGCGCGTCCGTCCGATATCTGCCGACCCCAGTCAGCCGCGCCTGGGGACACGCCGAGGCCGAGGTACGATAGAGAGGACATGGAAACGAGTCCGTACGCTATGTTCAGGAAGAAATTCACAAATATGACAAGCGTCACATTGGGGAATATGTGGCGCACCAGTATGCGCCGCGCACCTAGCCCGAGCAGCCGCGCTGACTCTATGTACGCCATACCTTTCTGTTGCATGACCGCCGATCTGACCAGCCTGATGTCGAACGGCGAATAGAGGATGACCATTATCAAAACGCTGACCCAGTAACCACCGCCGATGATGCCTGCCGCGACGATAGCGAGCAGCAGCGACGGCATGGACAGCGTAAGATCCGCGTATCTGGATATGATCCAGTCTGCCGCGCCGCCGTACCATCCGGCTATCCCACCTAGCAGAAGCCCTATCGCCATAGAGCCGGCGGCGATGGCAAGCGGGCCGGCGAGCGCACTGCGCGAGCCCGCGATAAGCAGCTTCAAGACATCACGCCCTAGGGCATCCGTGCCGAGGGGATGGCCTGAGGAGAGCGCGGGCAGGCCACCATGCGCCACATCCTGTGCCAGCGCGTTCGGCGCAAAAGCTTCGGGGAACAGGACAAATGCCAGAACGACCGCGAGGATGCCAAGCGAAATACAGAATCCCGCCGAGGCCAGCGTCGCGCCTTGCCGCAGCCTAGGCGTGGATGCGCTCATGCCGGCCCCCTTTCCACCTCACCCCGTGCCGCTGCACCCAAGAGGGGTTTATCAGGTAGACACAGATATCCACCGCAGTGGATGCGGCGCAGATAAAGACAGCCAAAAGCAGCGCGATGGCCTGCACCACAGGCACGTCGTGGAACGTCACGGACGAGGCAAGCAGATTTCCCAGCCCGGGTATCGAGAACACGCTCTCGACAAGGACGGTCGATCCGAACAACCCCGCCAGCACCAGCCCCGCGCTCGTCAGGATGGCGGGCGAAGCGTTTTTCATCTGCGCTGCCGTGACGCGCAGAGGCGATATCGCCCGAGCCCGCATGAATACGGTGTAATCGCTCGCCGCTTCTTTCAACATGGCCGACCGCGTTATCTGCACGAGAAGCGCACCCACGCCGAAGGCCAGGGTGACTGCGGGCAACGCCAGATGCCACAGCTCATCTGCCGCGCTCCCGTTCCCTATCCCGTAGATAGGGAACAGGCCAAGCTTCAGAGCGAACACATAGAGGAACACCAGCCCCGCCGCGTAGCTCGGCGCACTCGTACCGACGAGCGCAGCGACCGTGATAGCGCCATCGCGCAACCTCCCCCTGCCCTTGGCCGCCGCGATGCCGCAGGCCACGCCGACCACCGCGCTGATCGCGAGCGATATGAGAACCAGCTCGAACGTGACCACCGCATGGGGCGCTATCGTGTCAGACACGGATGCCCCAGACCTGATGGATTCGCCGAAGTCAAAATGAAAAGCCCCCTCAAGCCACCTGCCGTACTGCGACAGAAACGGGTCGTCCAGATGGTACTGCTCCCTAATGCGCGCCAAAAGCTCTGGAGTCGCTTTTCTCGTGCCTACGAGCGACCTGGCCGGATCGCCGGGCGCGATATAGAGCAACGAGAATATCACGAACGACAACGCAACCACCGACACCGCGAACTCGGCTATGCGCTTTGCGATATACCTAGCCGCTCCGCGAATGTTCACATCACCCCACTGCCTTATCATACCAAACAATTCCCCGAAAATTATTCCATATAATTATTTCGCATTGGCTCGGCTCATCCCAGCGAGAAAAGCCGTGGCCAGTTCTGCGATATGAGCGAGAACGACCCGTAGCCGTCCACAGTCACGCCACCGCCGTATGCCACGGCTGACTGACCCCACCACACCGGGGCATAAATGGCCTGCTTCTGCGCGATTTCGTTCGCCTGGACAGTAGGCTCTATTTCGGCTTCGAGGGACTCCGCGCCCAGTATCCGCGCAGCCAGTTTGGCGGCTTCTGCGTCAGTCCAGTTGGCGGGGTTCGTGCCAGCGCCCTCCGCATCCAGCAGCCACCCCGCTATTTCGCCCGGCTCGGCGGTGGTCGGGAAATATATCATCCAAGCCACGCCCTGCTTGCCATCGCCGACCTCGTTCAGCCATTGGTCGATCGGTATCTCTTTCACGTCCAGCGTTATGCCTATCTCTTTCAAAGACTCGGCGATGACGAGCGACGCCTTCCCGGCGTTCTGGTATGTGTCCGGATAATACAGCGTGGTTTCAAACCCATCGGGTCGGCTCGACTGCGCCAATTCCTCTTTCGCCTTTTCAATGCTGTATTCGTAGTGAGTGATGCCTCCCAGCTTTTCCTTCGCCGCATCCAGTGTCAGCGCGGCGGCGAGCTGCTCTGGCGGAGTGATGGCTGTAGCCACCGTGCCGCGGCCCTTTAGTATGCTTCCCTCCACTATGCTCTTCGCGTTTATCGCGTATGAGACAGCTTTCCTGATATGCTCATCGCCAAAGGGTTCGACATTCGGGTCGAAGGTCAGCCCGTAGTATGAGCGGTCGGCTATGTATTCCACTTTCGCGCCGTCCACCTTTTCCCACTGCTCCGCTTGGTCTACGGGAATGTTGAGCGCGAAATCTATATCGCCCTGCGTGAACGCGAGCAGGCGCGTGGCATCGTCCTCGATGAAGTCGAATCTGACCTTCGGGATGCTTGCATCTCCGCCCCACCATGTGCCGGACGCTTCAAATGTGGCGTGGGAGCCAGGCTCGAACTCCACCGCCTTGTACGGACCGCTGCCGAGCAGCAAGTCTTTCTGCGAACCGATGGCTTCCGCTTTCTCGCCCCATTCCTTCTTGTTGACAAAAAGCCCGCCGGAATTGGACACCGCCCAGATAAACCCGCCGTGCGAGCCCTCAAGCGTGATGGTGATCTCATCGTCAGCGGTTTTCTCCGCGCTCTTAACATAGTCCGGGAAATATATCGACACGCCAGGCGAACGCTCTGGATCCTGCGCCCGCTCGATAGACCATATGATATCGTCCGCCGTCACGGGCGAGCCATCCGAAAACTTCGCGCCCTGGCGCAGCTTGAACTTCCAGACCTCGCCTTTCTCGTCGCTCCACGACTCCGCGAGCGCGGGGATGACCTTGCCGTCGTTGCCGATGCTGACCAGACCTTCATTCACGATGGCGGCCACATAATAATTCAGGATGCCCGCCTCCTGGTTGACGTCGAGCGACGAAAGCGACCCTGGGATGCCTATGACCAGCTCGCCGTCAGCTACGTCCGCACCGGCATTCTGCGTGCCGCCGGCCGCCGCGTCACCGCCCTGTCCTGCGCTGCCATCACCGCCCTGCGCCTTGTCTCCGCCGCTGCACGACCCGAGCGCAAGCGCAAGAGCGACCACGAGTGCCGCCGCAAGGATACGAGCGAGCCTAAGCTCGCCCCGCCTATTTGCCCAAAATCTGTTTTCCATGATACACCTTCCCTTCTACCTGCTGTTCCTGTGATCCCTATACTTCATGTTCTAGCTGTTCTTCCTGCTCCGCATATAACATAGTTTTCATATATGTTATATCTATTTAATTATTCTACCTTTCCACCTCCCCATTGTCAAGCGAAATATGATAAGATATTCAAGTTATGAAAAACCCGTTGGCATATCAGAGGACTGAATACGACTGCGGCCCGACGACGCTCCTGAACGCCGTCAGCTTTTTGTTCGAGCGCGAGGAGATACCGCCTGAGCTGTTGAAATTCGTCTCCATGTACGCGATGGACAGCTACGGGCGCTGTGGCGAGCACGGCAAGGGCGGGACATCGCGGCTCGCCATGATGTTCATTTCCGGCTGGCTGAACGAATACGGCCAGATGACCAAATTCCCCATCGAGTCCGAGTACCTCTCGGGCACGGGCGTCACCGCGGAGCCAGGCAGCCGCCTGACATTGGCGCTGAAGGAGGGCGGCGCGGTCATCGTGCGAGTGAAATACGAGGTGGACCACTACCTGCTCCTGACGGGGCTGGACGGCGACAGGCTGCTGGCATGGGATCCCTACTACCGCATGAGAAAATACAGCGGCGAGGCCGCAGACGTCGAGCTGGTAACAGACAAGCCCAAGCTCTACAACTGCGTATTCTCGCTGGAACGCCTCAACGCCCGCGGCAAAGGCTTCTATATGCTGGGTGACCCCGAAAAGCGCGAAGCGGTCACGGTGTTCAACAAAAAAACCCGCACAAAATACGACTTCGAACCAGAGTATTCGATATAATACGGCTATTATTGATGGCTCTATTCGCAATCCATGGCATAGTCACGGCCTTGGGCCAGAGTGCGCATGACACTACCCCAGCTCCCCAAAATCCGCAATGACGTCCTCCACATCGCCGCCTGATTCCAGGTGCGCCAGCAACTTCAACGCGGGGTTGGCCAGCTCTTCCGCGCGTGCAAAGAGCGGCTCCAAGAATTTTTCCTCGCCGAGCCCGCGCTGAACCAGCCCCTCCCTCGCCAGGCCTAGCACGCTGGCCAGCAGCCCCCGAAGGGCGTCCCTGCTTATGAAATCCGGCCATTTGCGCCTGTTGAACAGCCTGCGCAGCTCGGGCGCACCGTAGCCGTGGTGGTACAGCGAGCCGTCGGCGTCTATTATCTCGTTCAGCCTGCCCACCTGGCCCGACAGCCCCAGATGGAACGCCGCGACCGTGAACGCGTCGCGTATCGGCTGGCAGCAGACCGAGCGGAACTCTATCGTCCCCCGAAATGTCAAATCCTCGAATTTGAATGTGCGCAGATATTTCAAATCATCTTCCTTTGGCGAAAATACCACGTCCCTGTACCTGCCGTCCCCTCGGTCATAGTATTCGCCGCTCACCTGCCTGCGCCCAAAATACTCCACTATATTGATCGGCTCGAAATTTATGTACTTGCCGCCCTGCTCCGTGCAGTAGATGCTCGTGCTAGCAATATAATCAAGCAGTTCGCCTATCGAACCCGGTATTTCCTCGAACATGCCTATGTTGTGCGGGTTGATGCCGTGCGTCGAGTTCTCCCAGAACATATCGCGGCAACAGAGAAGCCCGTCGTTCTCGCCCGTCAGCACCGAATTTGAAAACAGCACGGACTTCAAAGGTTCGAGCAGGGAGAACGCGCGTATCGCGCCGATCAGCTCATCGTGCCGCACGTCTAGCTGCACCTGCGACGCGCTCGAAAACATGCCGTAGTGCGGGTAGGGGTGGAAGAACATCGGCACGCGCGGACGATACCGCTCATACGAGGACAGGTGGCGGAAGAGCATCCGATAGCGGGCATTCGGGATGGGCTCGTGGTGGTTATAAGCGCGGTATGGGTTCACGCCCAGCCCCGACAGCGTATGCCCGCTACGAGCGAGGGTATTGTTGATGAAGGAATAATATTTGGCGAACCGATTCGCCACAGAGTTCAGGTCGCGCTCCTTGCCGAACGAGAGTTCTAGGTTGTTGTAGGAGCAATCGTACGAGAGGATATCGTCGTTCCCGAAATGCAGCAGGGAGCAGGCGTTTCTGTCCTCGTCTATGACGGAAACGAAAAAGCCGAACTCCTCCTTGAACCTGCGCGTCAGGTCGTGCACCACGGAGAAGTCCACCGCCTTTCTCGCGAGATTGATGACGGGCATCTCTATCTCTACGCCGATATAGCTGCCGTCCTTGCGCTTGGTGGGCGCGATATACCTGTCGTAAAGCCGCTCCAAAACCTCGTCCCTTTTCATGCCTCTCTCCTCTTGTTGTTCTCAAAGCCCCGAGAAACCCTGATACAGCCGTTTCATATCGTCCTCGCTCTCCGTGTAACCGTATCCATGCGGCTCGCCCTGGAACACCAGCCTGCCGCCCTTGTACGCGAATACCGTATTCATCCTTATCGGCCGCCACGCCCGCCCGTCGAGCGGTGCCGTGCTGAATATGCGCGTAGCAGCCTCGCCCCTGGCCCCGCCGCTAGACCCA
>JAIRPC010000071.1 GCA_031257215.1 Eubacteriales Family XIII. Incertae Sedis bacterium | reverse complement strand
ACCACATCGGACGTGAACGGGCAACAGTATTTCAATTACATCAACAATTTCATCGGCGCGAAATACGAATACTACGGCGACGTGAGCGACATAGCGGGCGTTGACAAGCCGAGCGACATCACGGACATCGCCGACCTCGAATCGAAGTCAAGCGTGAAAGCGGCATACGGCACGAACTTCGCGGCGGACTCGTGGACGGCCCCGAACAAAAAGCCAAGGCTGGAACTCGGCTTCAACTTCGACGCGATAAGGCTTGGCGGCGACGGCACGGACACCTCCGCCCAGGGTATCTACCAATATGGTTCGTCCAGGAACAAGACGGGCTTCTACAAGATCACGCTCTATACGCTCGGCCACGAGAGCATAGAGAAGCTGGTTTATGTGCCGAACCAAGCGCCGCTCACGCTTTCAAGCGCGTCCATAAATCTCGTCAAGGGGCAGAGCCAGACCCTGGTGCCGAGCTACGCCGACCCCGCGGGCAAGATAACGCGGATCGACTGGGGCAGCTCCAACGACAATGTGGCCACCGTGGATGAGAACGGCCAGGTAACAGCCGTAGCGGCGGGCAACGCAACGATAACAGCCGAAGCCATCAACGTGGCAACGGACAGGAACGGCACGGTCACCGAAAGCACCGTCTACGCCGCCGAGTGCGGAGTAACTGTAACAAACCCAAGCTCTGATAAACCCACTACGCAGCAGCCCAAGGCGTCCATCAAGCTCAACGTATCGGCGGCGACCCTGTACCACAAGGGCAGCAAGAGCAAAACGACGCTGACGGCAACTGTCACGGGCGCGGACAAAAACGTGGTATGGACATCCTCGAACACGAAGGTCGCGACGGTAAACGGAAACGGCGTTGTCACCGCGAAGTCCAAGGGCACCGCCACGATAACAGCCACGGCCAACGGCGTCAAAGCGACCGCGACAATAACGGTCAAGAACGCCACGCTCACGCTGAAAAAGCAGAGCGCGGCCATCAAGAAAGGTAAGAAGGCCGCGATAAAAGCAACCGCGACGCCGAAAGCGAAAATAACCTACAAATCGAGCAACAAGAAGGTCGCGACAGTCACGTCTAGCGGAGTTGTCAAGGGCAAGAAAAAAGGCAAGGCCACCATCACGGTCACCGCGAACGGCATAACGAAGAAATTCAAGGTTACTGTAAAATAACCGCAGCGCAGTGAGCTTGCCGCAGGGCAAGCGGTCAGAAAAATTTATCAAAATTGTTAAAAGGCGGCATCGTAAATCGACGCCGCCTTTGCCTATGTGAGCCTTTGCTTTTTTAACGCAGCTTTGACTACATTATATTACCTACATCCCGATCGCCTTATAGCAGAGCGCGAACAGCACGGCGGCCTTCGCGGCGGTGAGCCATGCCTCCGTCCCCTTCAGCCGCCGCAGCCCAATCCGCATGCTCCCCGTCGGGCATTTCGCGGCGCATTTCCCGCACTGAAAGCACTCGCCGTGGCGGCCGTACCCCTCGCCCAGCGAAAGCGCGGCGGGGCAGGCCCTGGTACACAGGCTGCACCCCTTGGCGCATTTCTCTGGCACTCTGTTGAATGTCGTGGCAGGCAGCATGGGGAGCAGATCGAACACCGCGCCCATGGGGCAGAGGAACATGCAGAAAAACCTTTCGACGAACAGCATGCCGACGGCAATCACCCCCAATGCCGCGACCGCCCACTCACGCCCCGCCAGAGAAAAATTCCCCGCGCGGATCAGCGCGAACACCCCCCACGGATCAGCGCCCGACACGGAAGCGTACACGCCCGCCACACAGGCGACCACTATCGCGGCGAGGACGGCGTATTTCACATAGAGCAACGCGGCTATAACCTTATCGGGAAGCCTGAACACCTTTTTGCGCAGCCGCCGCTGAACGAAAGCCGAGCCCGCGAAGAGCCAGTCGCCAAGGCTTCCGAAAGCGCAGGCGTAGCCGCAGAAGAACCTGCCGAAAACGCAGGTGAACGCCAGCAGTCCAACCAGGGCGAACAAAAACGGGTTCCACGATATCCCCTCGTGCCTCTGTATCTGCTCGGCTACGTACCTGATGCCGCTGAACGCGACCGAAAACGCCGCAGGGAAAAAGACAAAGAAAACTATCTGCACCGCCACGCGGGCGATGCTGTTAACGCTATGCTTCGGCTTCATTTTTTCTCCGCTTTGGCGAGCGCCTTTTTCGCGCCGCCTATGATTCCTTTCGATGTGTATGTCGCGCCGGAAACCGTATCGACGTCCGTTCCCTGAGTGGATGCGATCTCGTCGAGGATTCCCATGCACATATTGTAGTACGCGGCATCCTCACCGTCCGCTGACGTTATCTCAATGCCGACTATATAGCCGTCCTTGATCGTCAGCTCCGTAGTGACAGGGCCGCCATAGCCCTGGGCCGTCCCGCTGTATGTGCCGTCCTTGTAGCGGGATTCCTGCTCGGGCGAGGCCGCAGCCCCTCCCGCCTCCGCTTGCGCGTCATCAGACTGAGCCGAACCGCCGCCCGCAGCCTGAGCATCCGCGAGAACAGCGCCGCCAGACGACACCGCGCCGCCCGCGGACATTGCCGCCGCCGACATCTGTTCCACCGCCTCGTTAGCTTCGGCTAACTCGGCGTTAAGCGCCATCATCTGGTTATAATAGAAAAGCGCCGCTACAACAATAACACAGCTTATAGCTTTCAATACAAGACTCATTGAATTCCTCCCCCGTTCGCCAAATCATATCCATCCGCCATCAACGTGAAGCGGTCCTTTATGCCGTCCGTCAAAAATACCCTCCTGTCCGTATCCACAAATATGCCCTCCGCGCCGTGCTTCGCCAAAAGCGGCAGCGACTTCTCATAGCCCAGCACGAAGCATGCAGTAGAAAGCGCGTCGCAGCCTAAGCCGTTCTTCGCTACCACCGTGACGGACATCAGCCCGCTGTCAGCGGGGTAGCCCGTCTTTGGGTCAAGGATGTGGTGATACCTCTTGCCGCCCGTCTCAAAATACCGTTCATAGTCGCCCGATGTTGACACATGATGCGTTCCATCCAGCGATACCGCGCCGAGAAACCCCGCCGCGTCGCGCGGGTCGAGCACCGCGACCTTCCACGGCTCGCCCGTGCCCTTCTCTCCGTATGCCAGGATGCTGCTGCCGCCGACATTGACAAGCGCGCCCCTCACGCCCTCCACGCCGCTGAGATAGGCCTCTATTTCATCGCACCCGATACCCTTGCCCGCCGCACCGAGGTCGATGCCCGACGCCTTTTCGAGCAGCACGGAGCGGCCGTTCAGCCTGATCCCCGCATAGCCCACGTCCTTCGTGAGCCGCTTGATCTCGGCGCTGTCAGGGATTTCGTTTTTGCCGCTGTCAAAATCCCAGAGCCGCGACAGCTTACCTATCGTGGGGTCGAACGCGCCGCCGCTGTCCTCCGCGATCCTCAGTGCGTCATCGATATACGCGGCAGTTTCGTCAGCGACGCGGGCAGGGACGCCCGTACCCGCGGCCCTGTTGATGGCGGCAATGTCCGAATCGCCCACGCGCCACGAAAGCCATTTTGATTCGACGCCTTCAAGGATGCCGATAATTTCGGCGGCAACGGCGGCGGGCGTAACGCTTTCTCCGCGCATGTAAATAGTCTGGTTCACAACCGTGCCCATAGCGAAGCCGACATCCTCATAAGGCGCGGCGCTGTCCGTCGCTGTGTCCGCCGCCGCACCCGCCGCGCCGCCCGACGCCGCTTCGCCCACGCCGCCGCCCATCGTCCCCGCGCCCGAAGCGCAGGACGAAAGCGCCAACACGCAGGCCAGCAGCATAGCCACAACAGGCGCGGCCCTGCCACCATATGTTTTCATAAGCCTATTGACCATCCTGTCCGTTGCTCTGCCCGCCATACTTATTGCCCGTCCTGCCCGCCGTCATCAGCAGAGCCATCCTCTGGCGCCTCTGGCTCATCAGGCTTCTTCGCCCTCGCCAGCGCGCTTT
>JAIRPC010000053.1 GCA_031257215.1 Eubacteriales Family XIII. Incertae Sedis bacterium | reverse complement strand
ACGAGCATAGCGTCCCTGAAAAGCGACGACAATTTCAGCGCGCGCAACTGCGTATCCTGCGGGCAATGCGTACAGAAATGCCCGCAGAGCATAGACATCCCAAGCGAACTGAAAAACGTAGCCAAGCGCATGGAGCCCTTCTGGATGCGCCCAATAATAAAAATAGCCGCCAGGGTGATGTCGTAGAAACCATGTGTCGGGGCGGGCCGCTGGCGCCCTGCGGGGCGCTATTCGCCACCGCAGGGCGCCGGCTGACATTCGTTTCACTGACTCACGCCCGCTATAGGCGGCAGCCCTGACAGTGACCTCTCCAAGTCCTCGTCCGTCGGAACGTAGTCGGACATCGTACCCTTGTTATGCTGGTCGTATGCGTTCAGGTCGAAATAGCCCGTGCCCGTCAGCCCGAACAGAATCGTCTTTTCCTCTCCGGACTCCCTGCACCTGACCGCTTCGTCTATCGCGACCTTTATGGCGTGCGACGACTCGGGCGCGGGCAGTATCGTTTCGAGCCGCGCGAAAAGCTTCGCCGCTTCAAACACGACCGACTGTTCTACCGCCACCGCTTCCATATATCCGTCGTGGTAGAGTTTCGACAGTATCGGACTCATGCCGTGATACCGCAGCCCGCCCGCGTGGTTCGCGGACGGTTTGAAGCCGCAGCCGAGCGTATACATGCGCGCGAGCGGCGTAGTCTTGCCCGTGTCGCAAAAATCATACGCGTACCTGCCGCGCGTAAGGCTAGGACAGGAAGCGGGTTCGGACGCCACTATGCGGACATCCCTCTTGCCCGCGATTTTGTCGCGCATGAAGGGAGCGATAAGCCCGCCGAGGTTTGACCCTCCGCCCGCGCAGCCAACGATGACGTCGGGATATTCGCCCAGCCGCTCCAGCGCTATCTCCGTTTCCAGACCGATAATCGACTGGTGCAGAAGCACCTGGTTCAGCACCGAGCCGAGGACATAACGATAACCTTCGGTTGTGACGGCAGTTTCCACCGCTTCCGATATCGCAGTGCCGAGCGAACCGCTGTTGCTCGGGTCTGCTTCCAGTATCGCGCGCCCGACGTTCGTCGTATCGGACGGGCTTGCGACCACACTCGCGTCGAAGGTTTCCATCATGATTTTGCGGAATGGCTTCTGCTCCGCCGAAACCTTGACCATGTAGACGATGAGGTCGAGCCCGAAATACTTTGCGGCTTCCGCCAGCGCCGTACCCCATTGCCCCGCGCCCGTTTCGGTGGTTATACCTTTTAGCCCTTCGGCCTTCGCGTAGTAAGCCTGCGCCACGGCAGAGTTCAGCTTGTGACTGCCAGAGGTATTATTCCCCTCAAATTTGTAATAGATTCTCGCGGGCGTTTCGAGATAATTTTCGAGGTCGTAGGCGCGGCAGAGCGGCGCGGGACGATAGACCTTGTAGATGTCCAGCACCTCGTCAGGGATATCGACGAACTCCGTCTCGTCATCCAGCTCCTGATGCGCGAGCGCCTTGCAGAACACCGGATAGAGATGCTCCTCCTGCGCGGGGGTACCGTCGGGCAGGAGCATGGGGTCGGGCAGCTCCTTCATGCCCGCGCGGAGATTGTACCATCTGGTAGGCATCTCGTTCTCATGCAGATATAACCTATGCGGCGCTTTGTTCGTAGTCATTTTCATACCTCCTATCGAACAGCATTTTGGGAAGGGCGGGCAGTAACCTTATCTCATCTCATCGCTTCCTGCCTGACCTGTGCCGATTGCGATATCGGCGATTCCCTGATGGCCGGCGCCATATAAAAAAGCTTTTGCGCCGGCTGCTAATATGCCGGGACAAAAGCCGTATCTGCTTCTGCGGTGCCACCCTGCTTGACATCTCCTTCTCCCCCGGGCCGCCGTGTACGCGCGAGCCCAAGTTGTAATTTTAATGCCCTCTCAACTGTGGTGAGATCTCGACAAGTCCATTCACCCTACCGTCTCGCGCCGCGCTTCCACCATCGGCGGCTCTCTGTGGCCAGACAACGCAGTGCTACTACTCTCGCGTCATCGATCTCTGCAATATTTGATTAGCTAAAGCATACACCCCCGCCACTGAACTTGTCAACTGGGAAAATGTGGAGTACGCCGCCCTTAGCCCTTAGTCCTTAGTCATTGCAAGCCGCCAGCGCCGCCGCAATCCATACGAATTCAGAGATAGCGCGTCTTGCCGGCTCAGCAAGGATATGCATCGTAATACCAATAGTCCTCGCATTTTGTAGGCACCTCTTTTCTTAGTATAGGGTTGAGGTGTTTCTTTGTTAGTCGCATGTCCACACTCAGAGCATAGAGATGCCTGTTTTTGCTTACATCCAAATCCTTGATTTTATTCTTCTCGCTGGATAGCTCCTCGAGGTCTTTATTCTTTGTTACATTCAGCTCTTTCAATTTGTTATTCTTGCAGGATAGCTTCTTGAGGTCTTTATTCTTCGTTACATCCAACACTTTCAGTTTGTTATTACCGCAAAATAATCTTTTTAGCTCTTTGTTATTTGAAACATTCAGCTTGCTGATTTCATTATACTCGCAACTCAATTCTGTCAGCCCAACGAGATTGTCCGCGTTTAACGATTTGATTTTGTTGATAAAACAATATAATACTTTCAGTTTTTCAAGTCCTGAAACATTTAGCTCTTTGATTTTGTTGTCGTAACAATATAATTCTTTAAGCTTTCTAAACCCTGAAACATCGAGTGTCTTGATTTTGTTATTCTGACAATATATCCGCTCCAATTCGACCGGCATAGGCACATCAAGCTTTTCGATTTTATTGTCGTGACAATTTAACACCTTCAATTTTTCGAGTCCGGTAACATCAAGTCTTTTGATTTCATTGTTATAGCAATGTATCTGCTCTAATTCGCATAGCGTGGATACATCTATCTTCCCAATCCGGTTATTGGAACAATCCAATTTCTTCAGTTTATTGTTCACTGACAAATCCAGAGACTTAAAATTGTTTCCCGCACAATTTAGGTAGTACAGCTCAGAGCAGGCGCTGACATCCAAAGAATTTAATTTCTCATGGCGCAAGCGAATCGATACAACAGGCTCACCGCCAAGAGTGGCGGGCACGACTATATTCTTGCTGGATTTCTTTTTGATACATTTTATGTACACGCCAGGGACAGGGTATCCCTCGTGTGCGCCATCGCTGATAATATAATCGAACGCCGCTTCCGGCGTGGTCGCGCCCGCTGCCGCGTGAACTTCCGCCGCGTCACCGGCCGGCGCGGGCAGGATGAACCCGCAAAACGCCAAAACCGCGACGAGCATCACGCAAACTCCCGTGCGCAACAAAACACCGCCATTGCACGAACACCTGCGTGCCATAATTATCTTTCTATTAATTATCATCATTTATCTTCCTTGTGTTCTCGCCCAACACAAACCGATGCCGAAAACGCGGCAATATCTCTGCCGCAACGTACATTATATTGTACCATAGAACCGCGATTCGAAAAAACGATTGATAAAATTTTAACAAAGTAATATAATCGTATGTGTGCGACGCAGCATGGTTCTTGCCGCCCCACACACCGGCGCGGGTGCGCGGTTGCGATGCCCTGCCGACGGAAGCGACGGGCAAACCGCAAGTCTGCTTCCCTAAATTAATTATCGCCATAGATGGGTATAAAGGAGTGAGATTATGGCAAAGATGAAGGGTCTGGCAATGTTGGATTTCGACAAGATAGGTTGGATAGAAAAGGATGTGCCCACGATCGGGCCGAACGACGCGCTCTGCCGCCCGCTCGCGCTTTCGCCGTGTACATCGGATGTGCATACGGTGTGGGAGCGCGCGCTGGGGCAGCGCCACGACCTCATCCTCGGACACGAAGCCTCGGCGGAGGTGGTCGAGGTGGGCTCGCTCGTCAAGGATTTCAAGCCTGGCGACAAGGTTATCATTCCCGCCATCACACCAGACTGGCAGGCGGTCGAGTCGCAGTCGGGTTTCTCCCAGCATTCGGGCGGGATGCTCAACGGATGGAAATTCTCCAACGCGAAGGACGGCGTATTCGGCGAATATTTTCACGTGAACGAAGCGGACGGCAACCTCGCGCATCTGCCTGATGAAATCGATCCGGTCGACGCGGTCATGCTCTCCGACATGGTTCCCACGGGATTCCATGGCGCGGACAACGCGGAGGTCGCTTACGGCGATACGGTCGTTGTCGTCGGCATAGGCCCTGTCGGTCTGATGGCGGTGGCGGGCAGCGTGCTGCGCGGCGCGGGCCGCGTATTCGCGGTCGGCTCCAGAAAGCGCTGCCAAGAGGTGGCAATCCAGTACGGCGCGACTGACACGGTCAACTACAGGGACGGAGATATCGTCGAGCAGATCAAAGATGCCATGGGCGGCAAGCCCGTCGACAAGGTTATCCTCGCGGGCGGCGACAACGACACGTTCGCCCAGGCGGTGCGGCTCGTGCGCCCGGGCGGTATCATCTCGAACATCAACTACCTCGGCACGGGCGATTACATCAAGATACCGCGCGTGGACTGGGGGCTCGGCATGGGGCATATCCGCATAACGGGCGGACTCATGCCAGGCGGCCGCAAGAACATGGAATACCTCTCGCGCCTGATGGTGTACGGGCGCCTAGATGTCAGCCCGATGCTGACGCACCGCTTCGACAAATTCGAGGATCTGGAACCGGCGCTGCTGATGATGAAGGACAAACAAGCCGACCTGATCAAGCCGGTGGTGAAGCTGTACTGATCCAAGTATTGTTTTTCTGACGGACGGAGCCGCCGAGCAATTCGGCGGCTCCGCTGTTTTATTTATTGGTTAGCGAGCCACATCGCCTCAATCGCCGCTGGAATCAAGCTCCGCCGACACCCGCTCCCATTCCGCCAGCTTCGCGTCCAAGGCGCGGTGGAGAACGTCAAGATGCTCGGTCAGCTCCGCCATGCGGGCGGGATCCTCCATCGCCTCCGGTTCCGCGATACGCCCCTCCGTGCGGGCTATCTGCCCTTCAAGCTCCGCAATGCGCCCCTCGACGGCCGTCACCGCGTTCTCTCGGCGGCGGCGCTCCGCGACCTCGCGCTTCTTGCGCAGCCTTTCCGCGGCGGCATCCGAAAGCGCCTCGCTATCGTCGCTGTCCGCGCGGGCGCCGCCCAGCCCGATATTCCCGCCTGCCCCTGCCGCGCCATCGGCCAGCGAACGCATATACGCCCTGCCGCTGCCCGCACCATTTTTCTTTTCCATATAATAATCGTAGTTGCCTGGATAGAAAACCAGCCCCTGCGGCGTCAGCTCCGCGATCTGCGTCGGGACTTTGTTCAGGAAATACCTATCGTGCGAAACCACTAAGACCGTGCCGCTGTACCCGAGCAGCGCGTCCTCCACGGCCTCACGCGACGGTATGTCCAGATGGTTCGTCGGCTCGTCCAGTATGAGCGTGTTGGCTTCGGAGAGGAACAGCTTCACCAGCGCGAGCTTGGCGCGCTCGCCGCCCGACAGCGCGGAGAGCTTTCTGAACACCATGTCGCCAGTAAACAGAAACCGCGCCAGTATCCCCCTCATCTCGGATTCGGAATAGCGCCGATACGCCGACGTCATCTCGTCCAACACCGTGCGCTCCGAGTCGGGGAAAACCTGCTCCTGCTCGTAGTATCCGATGCGGACGTTCGCCCCCCTGACGATATGCCCGCTGTCGGACTGCGCCCTGCCAAGGATGATCCTGAGAAGCGTAGTCTTGCCAATGCCGTTCGCGCCGACCAGGCAGACCCTCTCGCCGCGCTTGATATCGAAATCCACGGAGCGGAAAAGCTCGCGCCGAAGCCCCGTTCCAGGGCTGTCGTTGCCCCCCGCGGCATCCACAGCGCTGTCGCGCTCGCCGACACGCTGAGCCGCCACGGCGGGCTCCACAGCGAACCCCTTGGAAAGCCCGATGCCCTCGATAACGTCGTTCCCGCTTCGGGTCCTCTCCCCAAAATGTATCTTCATGGCGCGAAGCTCGGAATCAGGGCGCTCCAAACGCTCTATGCTGTCTAGCCTCTTTTCGCGCGACGCCGCGCGCTTCGCCAGCTTCTCCGTGCCGCGCTCTTTCATATGCCGTATCATGTCCTCCTGGCGGCGCAGCTCCATGCGCTGGTTCTCATAGGCGCGAAGCTCCTGTTCCCGCACGAGCCGCTTTTTCTCGGCATACTGCGAATAGCTGCCCTGATACGAAGCCATGCGCCCGCGTTCAAGCTCAAAGATTCGGTTGACAGTCCTGTCGAGAAAATAACGGTCATGAGTAACAAGAACAACAGTTCCGCGCCATGCGCTCAGCTTTTGTTCTAGCCAGTTCAGCGTCCCTATGTCCAGGTGGTTGGTCGGCTCGTCGAGCAACAGGATGTCGGGCTTCTCCATGAGCAGAACCGAAAAGGCCAGCCGCGTCTTCTCGCCGCCCGATAGCCGCGACACGGGGCTGTCCATCAGGCTGCCCGCCAAAGCCATGCTGCGCGGTATGCCGATGATCTCGCTCTCGAAGACCTCCCTGCCCTCGGACACAAGCCGCTCATAGGCGGCCCGCATAACGTCCAGAGCGGTAGCGCCCTCGCCGGCATCTACCGACGCGAAGGAATCCTGGCGAAGAAAACCCACGCGGCTTCCCGGCGCCACATAGACGTTCCCGGACGTAGGCTCGCCCTCGCCCGCAAGTATGCGAAGCAGCGTGGTCTTGCCCGCGCCATTGCGCCCGATGATGCCTACGCGCTCGCCGCGCTCTATATTAAACCTCAGCCCGTCAAAAATGACATCAGTGCCAAAGCTCTTGCTCAAATCAGTAACCGATAATTCTGGCATGAAGATATTTTACCATATGAAACGATCGTATTATTGACAACAAGCCCCGCAAGCGATAAAATTACTTTTACAGTAAAAGTAATTCGGCTGCCGTTGCGCGGCCGGAATGGTGGCTTGATATATATACAAAGGAGACAAAATCATGGCATCGGAATTGAAAACTAGCTTGGATGTGCGGACGGTCGGGCAGATTTACAAGAACAGGTATGAGC
The DNA here is from genome assembly GCA_031257215.1 of Eubacteriales Family XIII. Incertae Sedis bacterium. Lineage (GTDB taxonomy): Bacteria > Bacillota > Clostridia > Peptostreptococcales > Anaerovoracaceae > JAIRPC01. The sequence continues at coordinate 7,808 of JAIRPC010000053.1, read as the reverse complement.
CGGACAAGGCGGCGCTCATATTCAAGGGCAGGACATGGAGCTACGCGGAGTTCGACGACGCGGTTATCGCCCACGCCAATTTTTTCAGGGAGCTTGGCCTTAAGCCTGGCGAGCGGGTCATCCTCGACGCGCCCAATGTCCCTGAGTTCATCTTTACCTACCTCGGCGTCGTGCGCAACGCGGGGATCATCGTCCCCATCAACCCCATGCTCACGCCGCACGAGCTTTCGTTCACGGCGAAGGATTCGGGGGCGAAATACATCGTGATACACGCCGCCATACTAGAACGGCTTGAACTTTCGGAGAGCGAGCTGGCCGCCGAGCTTGGCGTGGAGGTCATAGTTATCGACGAGAAATTTTCGGAGCTTGTGTCGAAAAGCCCGCGCGAGGACTTTGACCTTGTGGAAGATCCGCAGACGATCTCGACCTACCTCTACACGTCCGGCACGACGGGGACGCCCAAGGCGGCGATGCTCTCGCACTACAACCTGACCGTCAACGCCATGCAGACGAACACCGTTCTCGACACGGACGGCACGGATCGCTTCATACTCGTGCTTCCGCTGTTCCACGTCCTGGCGTTCACCTGCGTTACGCTCATGCCGCTCGGCACGGGCGCAACGGTGGATCTCATGGAAGCGTTCCGCCCGAAAGAGTTTATCAGCGAACTGATAGACAGGAAAATCACCGTCTTTATCGGAGTCCCGGCCATGTACGTCGTACTCGTGAACGCGGGCAAGCAGCAGGTGAAATTCCCAGAGCTGCGCAGGGTGATCTGCGGTGGCGCACCGCTTCCGATAGACACGATACGAGGTATGCAGGAAGCTCTGGCGCTCGAAGTCGTGGAGGGCTACGGCCTGACGGAGGCATCGCCCGCCTGCCATTTCAACCCCATACACGGCGTCCACAAGGCTGGCTCAATAGGAGTTCCGCTGCCGCTGACCGAGAGCAAGATCGTCGGCGCGGACGGGGCGGAGCTGCCTGTTGGCGAGTCGGGCGAATTGCTCGTGAAAGGGCCTAACGTCATGCAGGGCTATTACAACAGGCCAGAGGAAAGCGCCGCCACAGTGGTGAACGGCTGGCTTCACACGGGCGATATCGCCAAGGTGGACGAGGACGGGTATTTCTACATAGTGGACAGGATCAAGGATCTGATAATAGTGTCGGGCCTGAACGTCTACCCGCGCGAGATCGAGGAAGCGCTGTTCGAGCATCCGCAGGTGGCGGAGGCCGCCGTCATAGGCGAGCCTGACAGGCTACGCGGAGAGGTCGTGGTCGCTTATGTCGTGCTGAAAGAAGGGGCCGAGGAAATACACCACAAGGAGCTTTTGCGCTTCCTGAAAGAGCGCCTGGCACAGTACAAGCTGCCGCGCCGCATCAATATAATAGAAGCGCTCCCCCGCAACAGCTCAGGCAAAGTCTTGAAGCGCGTGCTGCGTGAGCAGGCTGAAAGCAGGGGATGAACACAGACACCTACTACCCGCCGATTGCAAAGTGTGTGCATTAAATGAATAATGTTCCGAATGTTCGGATGAAATTAGACACCTACTTCAAGCCGATTGCAAAGCAATCGGCGGGTCTCCTGCTGCCCCTGTTTAGCCTGCCCTCCCCCTACGGCATTGGCTCCATGGGGCGGGCGGCTTTCGGGTTCGTCGATTTTCTCGCGGACGCGGGGCAGCGCCTCTGGCAGATACTGCCGATGGGGCCGACCGACCAGGCGGGCAGCCCGTACAAGGGTATTTCGGCTTTCGCGGGCAACCCGCTTCTGATAGACCTAGACCTGCTGGCGGAGGATGGCCTGCTGACAGAGCGCGAGCTTCGGGAACACGCGGAAGCGACCGCCGCTGCCGCGAACCCGCGCATAGACTATGCCCTGCAACACGAGCGCAAGACGGCACTGCTCCACATGGCGGCCGAACGCCTTTCGCCCGACCCAAGCTACCGCGAGTTTGCACGAGCCAACAGCTGGTGGCTCGACGGTTTCGCGTCATACGCGGCACGCGTTGAGGGCAGCCGCGCGGCGGGTGCGGGCATCTCGGAGGAACGCCAACGCCGCATACAGTATATTTTTGAAGCGCAATGGCGGCGGCTGAAAGAGTACGCGAACGGCCGCGGCATCGGTATCGTGGGAGATCTGCCGTTCTACGTCGGCTCAGAGTCCGCTGACTTCGAGGCGCACCCAGAGCTGTTCGCGACTGACAGTAACGGCAGGCCCAGCCTTATAGCGGGAGTGCCGCCAGACGCGTTCACAGAGGACGGGCAGATCTGGAACGAGCCTGTCTATGACTGGGAGGAGCACAGGCGCACGGGCTACGCTTGGTGGCTGCGCCGCGTTTCAAGGGCGGCGGAGCTGTACGACCTCTGCCGCGTAGACCATTTCCGCGCGTTCGCGCAGTATTTCGCGATACCCGCAGGCAGGCCCGCGAAAGAGGGCCGCTGGATGGACGGCCCAGGCCACGATTTCATAGATGCCGTGAGGAAGGCCGCACCTGGCTTCAAGATTATAGCGGAGGATCTTGGCATCATCACGCAGGACGTTCACGAACTCCGCGAGTACAGCGGCTACCCAGGCATGAGGGTGCTGCAATTCGCTTTCGAGCCGAACGGCGACAGCATCTACTTGCCGCACAACCACATCAAAAACTGCGTGGTCTACACGGGCACCCACGACAACCCTACCCTGTGCGAATGGGCGGCGGGCGCGAGCTGGCCCGAGCTGGATTTCGCGCTCTCATACCTTGGCGCGACGCGCGAAAATATCGCGCAGAAGATCTTGGAGGCCGCGCTAGGCAGCGTCGCAGACACGGTTATTATTCCATTGCAGGACTACATGGGGCTGGGCGCCGAGGCGCGGATAAACACGCCCGGCACAGTCAGCGAAAAGAACTGGACTTGGCGGCTTTCGCAGGAAGCACTGACGGAAGATCTGGCTGAAACCATCCGCGGGCTTGTTAAGAGCCGCAGTAGCCACACCACTTGGAATGCGGTATAATATTAATATAGCAAACATCTTTATTGGTTCAGATGTGGCAGGGTGAAAAATTGAGAATTGTTTCAGTAGATATCGACAAAAAAGAAGCCAAAATGCTGAAATCAAAAGGTTGGAGCTTCGATTGGAGCAAAGGCGCAACAGAGCTTATTGCGGATGCCAGCATTTTGAAAGCGGTATTGATAGACGGAGAAATCGAAGGGCTGATTGAGTATGAGGTTATCCTGCAAGAATCATATGTATTCGCTCACAAGCTTGAAATTGACCCCCATAACAGAGGGGAAAACCGCAAGCATGATGGGATTGCGGGCATTCTGCTGGCATTTGTAGCAAGGGAATCATTTATCTCCGGCTGTGATGGCTTTGTCGTATTCATCAGCAAAACGCGCCTTTACGATTATTATCAGAACCAATACGGGGCAAAGCCGATCGGTGGTTTGAAACTGCATTTTGACACAGCGGCAAGCGAAAAACTTATAAATGAATACCTTGTCGGAAAGGAAATACAATATGAATGATACCAACATGGACGGCGGAGTCATATACCCGCCAACAAAAGAGCAGATAGATGACCTCCGAACCCACAATGTCGGCATGGCGATTCGGCTTTCTGCCAAGCTTGGAAGAGAATTGAATGATTGGGAATATGAGCTTTTCCGCAAAGGGCAGACTGAAAAGGTATACAAAATCGTAACGCTGCCCAATGAACGGTTTGGCATCGTTGGCTGATTCCGGTAGAATACCTCGCCGATCATTACGATTGAGGGTTATATTTATTAACAGCAAGGATAGGGAAATGGGTAATTTATTATGATTCAAGCCACACAACTGGTGAAAACCTTTGGCGCGGTCAAGGCGCTTGACGGGCTTTCGTTCAAGGTCGGGGACGGGCTGGCCTACGGACTGCTCGGGCGCAACGGCGCGGGCAAGACCACCACGATACGCATCATGATGGACTTCTTCGGCGCGGACAGCGGCGAGGTGACGATAGGCGGCGTCCCCGCGTCAAAATCCAAAGCGCGGATAGGCTACCTGCCGGAGGAGCGCGGGCTGTACCCGAAGCGCGTCATACTCGAACAGATGGTATATATCGGTATGCTTCGCGGCATGTCAAAGCGCGATGCGGAGGCGCGAACCCACATGCTCCTCGAAAAGCTCGAAGCGTCCGAGTACACGAAGCGTAGGCTCGACACGCTGTCCAAGGGGAACCAGCAGAAGATCCAACTCGCTATCGCGCTCATCAGCGACCCCGACGTCGTCATCCTCGACGAGCCGTTCAGCGGGCTTGACCCCGTGAACGCGCGCATACTGAAAAGCATCGTCAGGGAACAGGTGGACGCGGGCAAGACCGTGATTTTTTCGAGCCACCAGATGGCGCAGGTCGAGGAATTTTGCGACGAGATATGCCTGATCGACCACGGGCGCGGCGTCCTTGAAGGCAACCTGCGCGAAATCAAGCGCGGCTACCCTCGCGACTCGCTCTATGTCGAAGCCTACGGCGCGGGCGATCTCGGCAGGCTGCTGCGCGAAAAAGCGCCCGACGCGATAGTGTCGATAGAGCCGAGCGGCGCGGGGTGGACGGCAAGGCTCACGTCGCATGAAAAGCGGAGCGCCGTGCTGGACACGCTCCATGCCGCAGGGATAACCCCCGACAATTTCTCAGTAAAAGAGCCTACCTTAGAAGAGATCTTTGTTGACAAGGTGGGCGGCGAACCGCCAGGCGCGGAGGACGGCGCGGACGACGGCGGCAAAAAGAAGCGGAAGCGCTTTGGGCTGTTCGGCAAAAAAAGCGGCGACGCTGGCGGCGCGAATGGAGGGGCAGGCAGATGAACAAGATCAAGACCGTACTCGGGTTTGAATACCGAGGCTATATCAAGAGCAAGCCGTTCATCATAACGACGATCATCTTCGTGGCCATCATCATACTAGGCTCGCAGCTGCCGCATTTCTTCGGCGCGTTCGAGAATATCGGGAATATGATCACTGGCGGCGAGAACCAGAAAGCGCTCGTCTTGATTTCAGGCAATGCAGACGATAGCGGCGCGGAAAACGCGGGCTATGACATCGACGGGATATGCGACGGGCTGAACGCTGTGACAGGCGGCATGTACCAGTGGGAGGGCGCTGCTGCCGACGCCGCGATGAGCGGCGGCGCGGACAGCCCCGAAAAGCTGATTGCGGGCGACAAATACAGCGTGGTCATGGAATACGGCGGCGGCACGTCCTACAAGCTCTACGGCAAGGGGCAGGACTTCACGCTGCCCGCCATTGCCGCCACGATAGACCCCTATATGACGGACACCGCCAGGGCCGCAAAGATGGCGGGCATGACACCCGAGCAACAGGCCGAGGTGAAAGATGTCCTCGGCACAACGGTAACAGGCGAGGTCGTAACGGTCGGCGGCGGTGAGGCCGAGAACAATTTCTGGCTTGCCTATGTCATGCTGTACGTACTGTTCATGACCATCATTCTGTATTCGCAGTTCATAGTGAACTCGATCATCAGCGAGAAAAGCAGCAAGACAATGGAGCTGCTCGTCACGTCTGCGAAGCCGATACAGCTCATGTTCGGAAAAGTGTTCGGCGTAGGGTTCGCCGCGTTCACGCAGATAGGCGCGCTCATCATAGCGGCGGGCATAGGGTTCGCGCTATCGCTGGACACGTGGGAGCGAAGCGTCCCCGGGTTCAGCGACATGCTCGCTCAGATGAACCTATCGCCCGCGCTTCTCGTGTTCTTCGTGCTGTTCTTTGTTATCGGTTATTTTCTCTATGCGTTCATCAGCGCGGCCATGGGCTCTACGGCCAGCCGGATTGAGGACGCTGGATCGGTGTCGATGCTGCCGTCCATGCTCGGGACATTCTCGTTCGTAGTGTCGCTCGTGGGCATGGCGAACATAGATGCCGCGTTTGTGAAGGTGCTTTCGTTCATCCCGCTGTTCTCGCCGTGGATCATGTTCGCGCGGCTCTGCATGGCGTCAGCTACGGTCACGGAGGCCGCTATCGCCGTAGCCATCCTCGCCGCCACGGTCATCTTCTTCGGGTGGCTCGCGGCAAAGATCTACCGCGTGGGGGTCATGATGTACGGAAAGCCGTTGAAGCTAAGGGAAGCGGTAAAGGCCGCGATGCGCGCGTAGCGTGGAATGCAACAATCGATTATTGCCATTGATATAAAGTAATGAGGAGAGTGTAATGGTACAATTCGCGGACAGAGTGAATCGCGTCAACCCCAGCGCGGTCAGGGAGATATTCAAGCTGATGGCCGACCCCGAGATAATATCGTTCGGCGGCGGCAGCCCTGCCAACGAATCATTTGAGCCCGACATTATAAAGGAAATAACCGCGGAGCTTTTGACCAAGCAGCCTGACCTGATGCTGCAATACGGCACGACCGAGGGATGGACTCCCCTGCGCGACGCGTATATCGAGCATATAGCGAAACCGAAGGGCCTTGCCTTCGACCGCGGGAACATCATAACGACCACAGGCTCAACGCAGGGCATCAGCCTGTCGATAGACGCGTTCGTCAACGAGGGCGACACGGTGCTGGTCGAATCCCCCACCTTCCTCGCGACGCTCATGGTGTTCGCGAAGGTGAACGCGAACGTCGTTGCGGTGGACATGGACGAGGACGGCATGAGGACGGACGACCTCGCCGCGAAGCTCGAAGCCACGGGTGCGCGGCTCATCTACACCATACCGACATTCCAAAATCCGACGGGGCGCACCCTGTCGCTCGAACGCAGGAAAGATGTCGCGAAGCTGGCCGCGCTGCACGGCGCGGTCGTAATAGAGGATGACCCCTACTGCGACCTCAGATATTCCGGCGAGGCGCTCCCGCCCATCAAGAGCTTCGACGATGCGGACAACGTGATAATGCTGAACAGCTTCTCGAAAATCGTTTCGCCCGGGCTGCGCGTCGGCACGGTGGCGGCATCCGCCGAAATCATTCCAAAGCTCACTGTGGCGAAGCAGTGCTCGGACACCCACACCGCCATACTGCCGCAGGCCATTTGCGCGGAATACCTGAATCGGGGGCTGCTGCCAGGGCATCTGAAAAGCACCGCGCCCATGTACAAGGAGCGGCTTGACACCATGCTCGCGTGCATAGAAAAATACCTGCCCGCCGAAGCGGAATACACGCGCCCAGATGGCGGCGTGTTCATCTGGCTCACCATGCCTGACGGGTTCGACGCGCAGGAGCTGCTGGTCACCGCGACGCAGAAATACAAGGTGGCGTTCGTGCCTGGCGCACCGTTCCACGCAGACCCCGCAGACGGCAAAAACACCCTGCGCCTGAATTTCTCCGGCGCTACTCCCGACAAGATCGAGGAGGGGATGCAGCGTCTGAGCAAGGCTTTCGCGGCGCAGCTATAATGGAATAATTTTCCATTAACATCAAGGCAATGCGCATGAACGCGATCGTGACAGGCTATGGGGGCATCGCATACGAGGCCGCCCTCTCCTTGGCGAAGCTCGGCTATGATGTTATCCTGGCGGGGCGCGATCCCGCCAAGGGCGAAGCGGCGGCGGCCAGGCTACGGCGCACGGCTCTGGCTCCAGCCGATATCGTATTCGAGCCACTGGATCTGTTCGAGCCAGCGTCCATACGCGGCTTTGCGAAGCGCATTGCGGATACGCACGACCATATCGATATCGTCATGTGCGTCGCTGGCATCATGATGCCAAGCGGGCTTTCGCTTTCCAGCCAAGGCGTCGAGCGGCAGTTCGCCGTCAACTACCTCGGACATTTCGAGCTGGTCGGCCGCCTGCTGCTGCTCATCAGAAAATCGGAATCGCCGCGAGTGGTCACGGTAAGCTC
>JAIRPC010000134.1 GCA_031257215.1 Eubacteriales Family XIII. Incertae Sedis bacterium | reverse complement strand
TAGGCGCGAACGGCAATGGCGGTAAAGTGCCACGCGGCAAAGCCGCTGCACTTCTCGCCTGGGACGTACCAGCGACAGCAAGCTGTCGGGTTACGTCCGCAACGCCAGGCGGAAAAAAGGCAAGCTCTATTCCACATCCTCGACCGTCACTAGGTGCCTCACCTTATTGATCGCGCCGCGCGCTGACGGGCAATCTTCCAGCACTACGGTCTTGTGCAGCTTTTTCAGTCCGAGCGCCTGTACCACTTTTCGGTGGTTTGGTATCGCCCCTATGGTACTCTTTGTCAATGTTACCTTAATCTTTGCCATTTTGTACTCCTTATCCAAGGATTTCCTCTTTGGTCTTGCCGCGCAGCTTCGATATCTGCTCGACCGTTTTCAGGCTTCTCAGCCCCTCAATGGTCGCGTTCGCCATATTGCCCGCGTTGTTCGAGCCAATCGACTTGGCGCGCACGTCCTTGACGCCCGCGAGTTCCAGCACCGTCCTGACGCTCGAACCTGCTATGACGCCCGTACCCTCTGCGCCAGGCATGATGACTATGCGGCCCGCGCCGTATACGCCGATGACCCTGTGGGGTATCGTCGTGCCGACGGTCGGCACATAGATCAGCTTTTTCTTCGCGTCCTCTATCGCCTTGCGGACGGCTTCGGGTATTTCCCTAGCCTTGCCCAGGCCTACGCCGACGTGCCCTTCTTCGTCACCGACCACCACAGTCACGCTGAAACGCATATTGCGCCCGCCCTTGACGGTCTTTGCCACGCGCCTGATGTTTACGATGGATTCTTTGAGTTCTTTTTTCTCCGTGTCGAAACCTTGCTTCGCCATTACATATCCTCCTAAAACTTCAAGCCAGCTTCGCGCGCGCCATCGGCAAGCTCCTTGACCCTGCCGTGGTATAGAAAGCCGCCCCTGTCGAAAGCGACGTTCTCGATGCCCTTCGCCTTCGCCTTGCTTGCAATCAACTCGCCGACGAGCTTCGCCGCCGCCTTGTTGCCGCCGTATGCCTGCTTCGACTTGATGTCCTTGTCCAGCGACGACGCGGCGACGAGGGTGTTCCCCGTCGTATCGTCGATAATCTGCACGGAGATGTTTTTCAGGCTCCTATATACGCACATGCGCGGCTTTTCGGGAGTGCCTGAGAGATTCTGGCGCACCCGCCTATGCCTCACGAGCCTTTTGTCATTTCTGCTCTGTTTTGCCATTCATTTACTCCTTAATTGCCTTAATCGCCCTTGACGCCGGCCTTGCCTTCCTTGCGGCGTATACGTTCATCCCTGTATTTGACACCCTTGCCCTTGTAGGGTTCAGGCGGCCTCCACCCGCGCACGATAGCGGCGTAATTGCCGACGAGCGCTTTGTCGATGCCTTTCACTATGATAACGTTCTGCTCCGGCACCTCCGTGGTGATGCCATCTGGGTCGGGAAGCTCGACGGGGTGCGAGTAGCCCAGGCTGAGAACCAGGTTCTTGCCTTTCTTCTCCGCCCTGTACCCGACGCCGTTGATGTCGAGTATCTTCTCGAACCCGTCGGAAACGCCGACGACCATGTTGTTGATGAGCGTCCTGGAAAGCCCGTGCAGCGAACGGCTCTGCTTGCCGTCGTCAGGGCGCTTCACCTCTATGACGCCATCCTTGTTCTCTATCGCCATCCTCGCGGATATCCGCTCGGAAAGCTCGCCTTTCGGCCCTTTGACCTTGACGAGGTTGCCCTCGCCCACCGTTACCTCCACGCCGGAGGGTATGTTGATCGGTTGCCTGCCTATTCTCGACATTCTCTGTCCCTCCTTACCAAACGTAACAGATAACTTCGCCGCCGACGCCAAGGCGCCTGGCTTCCTTGTCGCTGATCACTCCCTTGGAGGTGGAGATGATCGCGATGCCAAGCCCGCCTAGCACGCGCGGCACGTCGTCCGACTTCGCGTATACTTTCAGCCCAGGCTTGGAAATCTTCTTGATGCCGCTGATGACCTTTTCGCCTGCCTGACCGTATTTCATGGAAATATTGATCATGCCCTGCTTGTTGTCCTCCTCGACATCGAAGCCTGAGATATAGCCTTCATCCCTGAGGATGCCCGCTATCGACTTTTTCATGCGGGAAGCTGGCACCGAAACGGATTTGTGGCCGACGCTGTTCGCGTTCCTTATCCTTGTGAGCATATCTGCCACGGGATCTGTCATAGTCATGTTCTCTGCCCCCTTTCTACCAGCTAGCCTTCTTCACGCCAGGAATCTCGCCCTTGTAGGCCAGCTCCCTGAAACATATCCTGCATATGCCGTATTTTTTCAGCACGGAGTGCGGACGTCCGCATATCTTGCAGCGAGTGTACGCCCTGGTCTTGTACTTTGGCTTGCGCTGCTGCCTCACTTTTTGTGATGTTTTCGCCATAAACTCTCTCCTTAAAACTACTTCTCAAAGGGCATCCCGAGCAGGCTCAGAAGCTCTGCGGCTTCCTCGTCCGTCTTTGCCGTGGTCGTGAATATTATGTTCATGCCCTTGATCTTGTCCACTTTGTCGTAGACAATCTCCGGGAATATGGACTGCTCTTTCAGCCCTACGCTGTAATTGCCGCGCCCGTCGAAAGAGTTTTTCGACACGCCGCGGAAGTCGCGCACGCGCGGGAGCACGATGTTAAAGAACTTGTCCGCGAACACGTACATATTGTCGCCGCGCAGGGTGACCTTCGCGCCGACGGGCATGCCCGCGCGAACCTTGAAGTTCGCTATGGACTTGCGCGCCTTGGTGACGACGGGGCGCTGCCCGCTGATGAGCGCCAGCTCCTCTACCGCGGTCTCCATCATCTTCGCGTTGTCCTTGGCATCCCCGAGCCCCATGTTGATCGTGATCTTCTCGATCTTCGGAACCTCGTTCACATTCTTGTACTTGAACTTGTCAAGCAGGGATTTGAACGCTTCGTTTTTATATACTTCTTTTAGCCTAGCTGCCAATTTGCTCCTCCCTTCTTAACCTATCGGGCTTCCGGTTCTCTTGGAATAACGAACTTTGACCCCGTCCTCGAACATATAGCCGATGCGCGTGGGGAGCTTGTCCCTCGTGTCGTAGTACATGACGTTCGACACATGGATGGGGCCCTCCTGGTGCTTTATCTCGGCCCTCTCCTTGCGAGTCTGCTTCTGGTGCTTCGTCTGCATATTGATGCCCTCGACAATGACGGTCTGCTTCTTCGGGTTCGCTTTGAGAACCTTTCCGTGCTTGCCCTTGTCCTTGCCGGTAATGACCATTACTGTATCGTCTTTCTTTATCTTCATCGCCTGCCTCCTATAAGACTTCCGGAGCGAGCGATACGATTTTCATGAAACCTTTTTCGCGCAGCTCCCTTGCGACAGGGCCGAATATACGCGTACCGACAGGCGTTTTGTCCTCTTTGATAATGACGCCCGCATTCTGGTCGAACTTCACGTAGCTGCCGTCGCCCCTGCGCGCGCCTTTCTTGGTGCGCACTACTACCGCTTTCACGACATCGCTCTTCTTCACCACGCCGCCGGGCGTGGCATCCTTGACTGCACAGACGACTACGTCGCCTATGTTAGCGTACCTGCGGCTCGTCCCGCCGAGTATGCGTATGACGAGCAGCTCTTTGGCGCCGGAATTGTCGGCAACCTTGATCCTTGTTTCGTTTTGTATCATAGCCGACTCCTTACTTCACTTTCTCGACAACGTTCACAAGACGCCAGCGCTTGTCTTTCGACAGCGGCCTTGTTTCCATGATTCTCACCTTGTCGCCGATATTGCACTCGTTGCTCTCGTCGTGGGCCTTGAACTTCTTCGTCCTCTTGACAGCCTTTCCGTAAAGGGAATGTCTGACGAAATCCTCGACCGCGACCGTGATGGTTTTGTCCATCTTGTCGCTTACGACGACACCGACTCTGGTTTTTCTCAAATTTCTGTCATTTGCCATCGCCTGTCCTCCTTCCCTTTAACCTGCCTGCTGCTCGGCGGCGAGCTCTTTTTCTCTGATAACGGTCTTGATGCGAGCAATGTCTTTCTTGACCTCGCGCATCTTTATCGGGTTTTCGAGCTGACCCGTCACATGCTGAAACCGCAGGTTGAACAGCTCGGTTTTCATCTTGACAAGCTCGCTTTCAAGCTCGATGTCTGTCATATTTCTTATCTTTTCCAGATTCATTTAGATTCACCACCTTTTATCAGCTCCTCGCCCTTCGCGACGAACTTCGACCTGATGGGGAGCTTGTGCGAAGCAAGGCGCATGGCCTCCTTCGCCTGTTCCTCCGTCACCCCGTCGATTTCGAACATGATGCGTCCAGGCTTGACAACCGCCACCCAAAACTCGGGTGCGCCCTTACCTGAACCCATCCTGACCTCGGCGGGCTTCTTCGTGACGGGCTTGTGCGGGAAAATCTTGATGAATACCTTGCCGCCCCTGCGGATCGAACGCGTCATAGCGATACGCGCGGCCTCTATCTGGTTGGACTTGATCCATCCGGGTTCGAGCGCCACCAAGCCGTAGCTTCCGTAGGAAATCGTGTTGCCCCTGGTCGCGACGCCCTTCATGCGCCCTCTGTGGACCCTGCGGCGTTTTACTCTCTTTGGCATTAACATTATTCTTCACCCCCTTCGCTTGCGGGTACCGCCTGCTCTATTGCAGCGGGAGCCTCCACAGCCGCATCGGCGGTCGCTTCCGCCGCCTCAGCCGCCGCAGCCTCCTCCGCCGCGCGCTTGGCCTCTGCCGCCTTGCGCGCTTCCGCAGCCGGGTCATACTTCGGTTTTATGCGCTTGCGCGGGTTGACCGCCCTCGCGATAGCCGGGCCGTCGTCCCTGCGGCCCCTGCCGCCAGGGCCGTCCCTGCGATCCCTGCGCGGACGGTCGCCGTCGCGTTCGCCCCTGCGGCCTCTGCGGCCGTCGCGCCCGCGGTCGCGGTCGCCCTTGTTGTCGGGGATGGGGCTCATCAGCCCCTTTTCAAGGCGCTCGCCCAAGTTGATCCAGACCTTCACGCCTATCTTTCCGTAGGTGGTGTCCGCTTCGGCAAACCCGTAGTTGATGTTCGCCCTGAGCGTGTGCAGCGGCACATTGCCTTCGTTGTATTTTTCGCTTCGCGCGATCTCCGCGCCGCCGAGCCTGCCCGATACGAGAACCTTGATGCCCTTGGCGTTCGCTTTCATGGTGCGGCCTATCGCCTGCTTCATGGCGCGCCTGAACGACACCCTCTTTTCGAGCGCCTGTGCTATGCTCTCAGCGGTGAGCTGCGCGTCAAGCTCCGACCTGCGCACCTCTACAATGTAGACATGCACGATCTTCTTCGTGAGCTTTTCAAGCGCCGCTTTCAGCTCCGCGGTGCCCTCTCCCGAACGGCCGATAATGATCCCCGGCTTGTCCGTCATCACCGTCACTTTGAGCTGGCCTGCTGCGGCGCGCTCAATGACAGTCTTGGAGATACCCGCGGCATAGAGCTTCTTCTTGATGAACGCCCTGATCTTGTTGTCCTCAATCAGATAGTCCGCGAAATCCTTCTTGTTCGCGTACCACTTGGAATCCCAGTCGCTTATAATGCCGACCCTAAACCCGTGTGGGCTTACTTTCTGTCCCATCTTACAATATCTCCTTATTATTCATCCGACTTCTCCTTCAAGACGATCTCTATGTGGCTGCTCCTTTTCAGTATCTGCGAAGCCCTGCCCTGCGCACCCGGGCGCCATCTTTTCATGGTCGGCCCCTGGTTCGCGCTGGCGCCTGCCACATACAGCACGTCGCGGTTCATTTCGTGGTTGTTCTCGGCGTTGGCGGCAGCGGACTGCACCACGCGCTCAACCAGCTCGCTGCCCTTGCCGGGCGTGAACTTCAAGATTATTAGAGCTTCCTCCAAATCCTTGCCGCGTATGAGATTCATGACGGGCTTCAACTTGATAGGAGAGATCCTGACGTATTTTGCTATCGCTCTTGCTTCCATGTATCTGCTCTAACCCCTTCCTATTACTCAGAGGCCGCCGCTGGCGCGGCATCCGCCGGAGCCTCAGCGCCGCCGCTCGAAGCCGCCGGTGCGGCCGCCGCCGCTGCCATAGCGCCCGCGCCCGAGGTCTTTTTCACCCTCGTGCTCTTGTCCGAGCCATGCCCTCTGTATGTCCTCGTGGGGGCGAATTCCCCCAGCCTATGCCCTACCATGTCCTCTGTGATATACACGGGGACATGCCTGCGCCCGTCGTGTACCGCTATGGTGTGCCCCACCATCTGCGGGAATATCGTGGACGGCCTCGACCACGTACGGAGCACGCGCTTCTGGTTCGCCGCGTTAAGCTCGTCGATGGTTTTGAGCAATTTCCTGTCCACGAAAGGACCTTTTTTTACCGATCTACCCATTATATGCTACTCCTTCCAACTACTTCTCGCCGCGTCTTTTCACGATATACTTATCGGAGTGCTTGTTTTTCTTTCTCGTCTTGTAGCCGAGAGTGGGCTTGCCCCAAGGCGTTACAGGACCGACGCGACCTATTCCGGCCTTGCCCTCGCCACCGCCGTGCGGGTGGTCGTTCGGGTTCATGACCGAACCTCTGACCGTGGGCCTGATGCCCATGTGGCGCTTGCGCCCAGCCTTGCCGAGCTTTATCTGGTTGTGGTCGAGATTGCCGACCACGCCGATAGTGGCGCGGCATTCAACATGCACCTTGCGCACCTCGCCGGACGGCAGGCGCACCTGGGCGAACCCGCCCTCGCGGGCCATGAGCTGCGCGCTCGTACCCGCCGAACGCACTATCTGCGCACCCTTGCCAGCTTTCAGCTCTATGTTGTGTATAATCGTGCCGACAGGGATGTTCGCGAGCGGAAGCGCGTTGCCTGGCTTGATGTCCGCAGTCGTCCCCGAGTAGAGGACGTCGCCGACCTTCAGCTTGTCAGGCGCAATGATGTAGCGCTTTTCGCCGTCCGCGTATGCCAGAAGCGCTATGTTCGCGCTGCGGCCCGGATCGTATTCTATGGTCTTGACTCGCGCAGGGATGTCGTCCTTGTTGCGCTTGAAATCTATGATACGGTACTTCAGCCTGTAACCGCCACCCCTGTGGCGCACTGTGATCTTCCCGCGCACATTGCGTCCGGAATGCTTTTTCAGCGTGACTGTAAGCGATTTCTCGGGCTTCGTTGCCGTGATCTCCTCGAATGTGGAAACCGTCATGCCCCTGAGTCCCGGAGTCGTCGGATTGTATTTTTTGATACCCATACCTCAGGCTCCTTTCTACAAGCTCTGGAAAAACTCGATTTCCTTGCTGTCCTTGGCAAGGATCACGATGGCTTTCTTGTAGGACGCCCTGCGCCCTATATTCCTGCCCATTCTTTTTAGTTTGCCGCTGTAATTCATGGTGTTGACCCTGGCGACATCAACGCCGAAGATCTCCTCGACGGATCTCTTTATCTCCGTCTTGTTGGCGTCGGTCGCTACGCGGAACGTATACCGTTTGTTCTCGGCGCCCGCCATGCTCTTCTCCGAAATAACGGGCTTGATGATAACATCGTAAGGCGATCTCATTATGAATACACCTCCTCAATTTTCTTGACCGCATCCTTGGTCACGATAAAGCTGATGTGGTTCAGGATGTCGTATACGTTGAGCGAACCCGTGTGGCGGGTCTCGACGCCCGGGATGTTCGACGCGGAGCGGACCACGTTCTCGTCCTTGCCCGCAGTCACGATGAGAGCTTTCTTCTCCGCGTTGACATTCGCGAGGAAAGCCATCATCTCTTTCGTTTTCGGCACCTCGAAAGAAAGGCTGTCCACGATGATGATCTCTTTGTCCTGCACCTTCGCCGAAAGCACGGACTTCATAGCCAGCCGCTTCACCTTCTTCGGAATCTTATAGCTGTAATCCCTCGGCTTGGGCGCGAACACCACGCCGCCGCCGACATGGTTCGGGGCAACCCTGCTGCCCTGGCGCGCCCGGCCGGTGCCTTTCTGGCGGAAAGGCTTCCTGCCGCCGCCCCTGACCTCGGAACGCGTCTTTGCGGACTGCGTGCCCTGCCTCTGGTTGGCGCGGTAATTCTTGACCGCCTCGTATACGGCGTACTCGTTGGGCTCTATGCCGAATACAGCATCATTCAGCGTGATGTCGCCCGCGGGGCTGCCGTCTTGTTTTACTACATTTAATTTTGCCATGTGCCAAATCCCTCGCTTTCCTTATTCCGCAGCCTTAGCATCGGACTGCTCCGCGGCTGGGGCAGGCGGAACCTCGCGCTTGACAGCGTAGCGGATCTTCAAGAGCCCGCCGCGCCTGCCTGGTACCGCGCCCTTGACGAGCATGGCGTTGCGCTCAGGCACTATCCCCACCAATTCGAGGTTCTGCACGGTAACGGTCTCATTGCCCATTCGCCCTGGGCCCGCGTTGCCCTTGAACACGCGCGACGGGTACGTACCCGCAGCCAGCGCGCCCGCAAGCCTCTTGTGCTTGGAACCATGCGTCATTGGCCCCCTGTGGTGGCCGTGGCGCTTGATGTTGCCCTGCGTGCCCTTGCCCTTGGAAACCCCCGTCACGTCGAGGAAGCTGCCGACCACGAAATCCGAGACGGTTATTACCTGCCCGCTCTCGTAGCTCTCGCCCTCGGCGAGCCGAATCTCCGCGAGGTGCTTTTTGAGCGGGACTCCCCATTTCTCAAAATGCCCCTTCGTGGGCCTGTTGGCACGATTTTCTTTCAAATCCTCAAAACCGATCTGCGCGGCGGCGTAGCCGTCGTTTTCGACAGTCTTGACCTGAACGACCGTTACCGGTCCGGCCTCTATGACCGTGACGGGAATCAGGTTTCCGTCATCGGAGAAAATCTGCGTCATGCCGACTTTTCTCCCCAATATTGTTGTTGCCACTTTCTAACCTCCTTACAGCGGACTGCATTCTTAGCTCATCTTTTTTCAGCTTGGCGGCTTCGCGCCTGACCAAACAGGAAAAATCCTTCGCTAGTGTTACTGTTATTCAGCTTGTTCGCATGCAGTCATATAAAGCCTTGCGATAACTTATAGCTTGATTTCTATGTCCACGCCCGCGGCGAGGTCCAGCTTCATCAGCGAATCGACCGTCTTGGTCGTCGTCTGGCTGATAACGATGAGCCGCTTGTGCGTGCGCTGCTCGAACTGCTCGCGGCTGTCCTTGTATTTGTGGACGGCGCGGAGTATCGTAACCACTTCTTTCTCCGTAGGCAGCGGGATGGGTCCGGAAACCTTGGCTCCGTTCCTTTTCGCCGTGTCCACAATGTCCGCGGCGGCCTTGTCAAGAATCTCCGACTCGTATGCTTTCAGCCTGATCCTTATCTTTTGTTGCTCTGCCATTAATACCTCCAAACTGGCTTCTGTTCGCCCTGCACGATTGTGGGCGAGGATTCTGTGACCCTTTCAACCGCAGGAATTACCCAGCCGTGCCCTCTGGCAACCTCATGCGGCGCTGTCCGGCCAACGCGCTCCTGGCGCACGGCACAAACAGTTATAGCCCGCGAAAAATCGCGAACTTGTTTATTATATAGCAGCAATTTCGCGGTTGCAAGATATTTTTCGGTTTTTTTTATAATTTTTTTGG
>JAIRPC010000143.1 GCA_031257215.1 Eubacteriales Family XIII. Incertae Sedis bacterium | reverse complement strand
AGCGTTATGTAGCCCATTAGCGCGAATAGCGCCAGGATTCCTACTGTGTGGATTCGGGCTTCCAGCGCGTCGCTTACGCGCTTGCCTGTGAACAGCCTTATTATCAGGAACAGTATGCGGCCGCCGTCCAGCGCTGGCAGCGGCAGCAGGTTGACTATGCCCAGATTCAGGCTTATCAGCGCGGCCAGCTCCACTACGTAGCTGCCGCCTACCTTTGCCGTGTCGCCTACGGCCTTGACTATTCCCACGGGGCCTGTCAGCTGGTCTATGCCCGCTTTGCCTGTAAACAGGTCGCCTATCGCGCTGTACATCATCTTCGCCATGTTCCACGTCCCCTCGCCGCCTAGCGCGAACGAGCGGAAGAAATGACCTGGGCTGCGCTGCGTGGCGGGGGTTATGCCGACGCGGTAGCTGCCGTCTGCCTCCGCGTACATGCCCGCCGCTATCTCCTGCTCGGAGCCGTCGGCGTGGCGCACCAGCAGGTTGACGGCTGGCCCTGGGGCCGCGCCGCCCGCGTTCGGACTGTCTGCCGCGCTGCCGCCCTGCTCCGCCCTGTCTGACACCGCGCCCAGCTTTTCGCTGATGTCTGACCATGTGGACACGGCTTCGCCGTTCACCGCCAGAACCTCGTCTCCTATTTTCAGACCCGCCTGTTCCGCGGGGCTTCCCTCTGTCACAGTATCGACGCGCACCGTCGGCTCCCCCTGCGCGAATATCAACAGCGACAGCATCAGCACCGCCAACAGGATGTTCATGCCCGAGCCCGCGACCAGCACCAGGGCGCGCGCGGGGGCGGGTCTGTTGTTGAATGCCCTCGGGTCGTCGGAGTCCTCGTCCTCTCCCTCCATCGCGCAGAAACCTCCGATGGGGATCGGGCGCAGTGAATACCGCGTTTCGCCGCGCTTGGCCGACCAGAGCCGAGGGCCCATGCCTACGGCAAATTCCTTGACCTTGATCCCAACGCCCTTCGCCGTGAGCAGATGCCCCAGCTCGTGGACGAATATGAGTAACGCGAATATGAGGATGGCGTATACAATGAACAATTTGTTATCCTTTCCTTAGCTGGGCAGAGGCCGCACCATGGATGGGCCGAACCGTGCCGGCTGCTATGCCAGGCCTGCCAGCCGCAGGGCGTCAGTCCTTGCCTGCAAGTCTATCTCTATTATATCCTCTATCTCCATGGTGCGCACGGGTATATGCGAATTTATTACTTTTTCCAATATGTCAACTATATCGACAAAGCGTATCCTGCCGCCCAGGAACATCTCTACCAGAGCTTCGTTCGCGCCGTTCAGCACAATGGCGGGGCTGTCCTTGCTCGTGGCGGCCAGCTCGCGCAGAACCCCGTAGGCCAGGTTCAGGGCGCGCCGCGCTTCGGCTGACGGCTCTTCAAAGGTAAGGCTGCACATATCCGCCGCGCTGAGCTTGCGCGCGCCCGCGTCGCGCCTCTCGGGATATGTCAGCGCGTATGAGATGGGGAGCTTCATGTCGGGCGAGCCGAGCTGCGCCATCATCGCGCCGTCGTCGTATTCGACTATGGAATGAACTATGCTCTGCGGGTGTACCAGCACGTCTATCTTTTCGGGCGCAACCGAGTAGAGCCATTTGGCCTCTATTACCTCGAACGCCTTGTTCAGCATGGTCGCGGAGTCTATCGATATCTTGTTCCCCATAGCCCAGTTGGGGTGTGAGAGCGCGTCCTTGACGCTTACCGTTTCAAGCTGCTCCCGCGTGCAGCCCCTGAACGGGCCGCCCGACGCTGTTAGAATAATCCTCTTGATCTTGTTTTTGCCATTGCCCCTCAGCGCCTGCAATACGGCGCTGTGCTCGCTGTCCACGGGCAGTATCGGCACGCCTGCCTTTGCCGCGGAATCCATCACTATGCGCCCGCCTGTGACCAGCGTTTCCTTGTTCGCGAGGGCTATCCTGACGCGCCCTTTCGAGATGAGCTTCATGGTCGGGCGCAGCCCCGATATGCCTACCAACGCGTTGACCGCTATCTCAAAATCGGTTTTTTCTATCGCTTCGAGAATACCATCCTCGCCGTGGTAAACGTCAACGTCGGGGTGTTCGCGCCTGACGGCCTCCGCGTCCTCCTTTCGCAGAACCGCGACGGCCTCCGGCCTGAACCGCTTTATCTGCCCGCGCAGCAGCCCGATGTTCCTGCCGCAGGTGAGCAGGGGCACGTAATAGCCCCAGCCCCCGCCTTCGAGGACATCCAGGGCCTGCACCCCAATGCTGCCGGTGCTTCCGAGTACGGCTACGCGCTTCATGGCGTCAATCCATTCCCTCTGAGAATATCCGCCAGGGGCGAGCCGTTCGTTCCGTTCACCGATTCCCACAGATATTCAAACACTGGCGTTTGCAAGTTACCGTTAAGCGTCCATGCGCTGACCACCCGCAGGTATAGGTAGACGAGCGGCGCGGTGAACATGATGCTGTCTATGCGGTCGAGCAGGCCGCCGTGCCCCGGTATCAGGCTGCCGAAATCCTTCATGCCGAGCCTGCGCTTGATGGCGGACGCGGTGAGGTCGCCCACCTGGGACACTATGCCGCCGAGCGCGCCTATGGCTATGCAGTGCGCCAGGAGCTCGGGCATGGCGAGGTAGCCGAAAACGCCGCAGACAAGGACGCTCCCCAGTGCGCCGCCGATGCTGCCCTCGACCGTCTTGTTCGGGCTGACGGAGGGCGCCAGCTTGCGCCGCCCCCATTTGCTGCCGATAAAATACGCGAATATGTCGGTGGCGAGCGCCGAAAGAACCACGAGCCACACAAAATTATACCTGAATCCGTGGATGTAGAACCCTATGTCAGCATTTATCATTCCTGGGAATTGGCTGGGGAGCAGGTTCGCCATGCCTGGGTCGGCTATCGCGCGGATGTTCAGCGAGCCGAAATAGAAGTCTATGTTGTAGATGAAGCTGATGAAAAGCGCGACGTAGAACAGCCCCGCCATAGTGACAAGGCTGTCGGCAATGCCGCGCCCGCCTTTCATGAGCAGCAGGGCCAGCGACATGGCCACGCAGATGACCGCCCACGCCAT
This sequence comes from Eubacteriales Family XIII. Incertae Sedis bacterium, assembly GCA_031257215.1. Classification (GTDB taxonomy): domain Bacteria; phylum Bacillota; class Clostridia; order Peptostreptococcales; family Anaerovoracaceae; genus JAIRPC01. The sequence continues at coordinate 269 of JAIRPC010000143.1, read as the reverse complement.
CCCGCCGAGGAACAGATATGGCAGGCAGTAGAGCAGCACTATGCCGACCGCGCCCACCCTGTACGACGGGCGGACGGGCCTGGCGGAATCGGCGGCCGAGGCTTCGAACGCCCGATAAAATTCGCGCAGGGCGAACACGGACAGCGCGACGCACGCCGCGAGCAGCACATAGCCCCCGACCCACACGACCGCGAGCAGCGGCACCATCAACAGTCCTGATTTTATCCTTGTTTTCACAAAACTCCTTCTTTCTCCGTGTCTTTCGTTGT
>JAIRPC010000152.1 GCA_031257215.1 Eubacteriales Family XIII. Incertae Sedis bacterium | reverse complement strand
TCCGACAGGGGCAGTACGGATGTCGAGCCCGCGATAACCACGTTGCCGCTCAGCTCCGTGCCGCCGCTCGACGAGTCCTGATCCGTGTCGCCGCTGCCCGACGGCGAGTTCCCGCAGGCTGTAAAAGCAAGCGCCATCAGCGCCGCCGCCGCGAGCAGTATAAACGTCCTGATTTTTCTGTTCTGTTTGATAGTAGCCATTCTAATATCCTTTCTTTTCTTCGCCTATGTTCTCATATCTTCTATCTATAATCAGGAGTTTATTATCTGCGTGTTAAGAAAAGGAAATGCGAATGTTAAAAGCGTGTTAAATATGCTGGCGTGGACGGGCAAGAGCCACGAAAAAAGTTTTGATTGCCGTGCATAATATCATTTAATAATGGGGGAGCGCGAGCGGAACGATTTTTCCTTGAACTCGCTGGCGATAGGTGATATAATAGGTCGATAAGCAATGAATTGGTTAACGCTTGCGGATTCAAGAAGGAGGTGACGAAGTTGGCACAGGTGATAGTCAGAGAGAACGAAAGCCTTGAAAGCGCTTTGAAACGGTTCAAACGCTCCTGCGCGAGAGACGGAGTTATGTCCGAGCTGCGCAAGAGAGAGCATTATGAGAAGCCGAGCGTAAAGCGCAAGAAGAAATCAGAGGCTGCAAGGAAGAAGGCCCGCAAATACTAATCCCAAAACAACGCGATGAAAATATCTGCTTCGGGCCAGGCTCGGGGCAGATTTTGTTATTGGGGCTTGTATTATTGGAACATTGTTGTGAGGAGCTAGGAGATATTCAGAGGCATTGGAAAAGGATTTCACGGAAGTCATCCGCATAGGGCTCGACGGCGAGCATGACGCAGGCGCACTGTTCGGCATCATGGACAGCAACCTGAAAACGATAGAGCGCAGCTTCGGCATAGAGGCGGTCATCAGGGGCGACGAGCTGGTGATAAAGGGCGAGCGCGCCGCCGAGGCGCAGGACGTGATAAAGGATCTGTTCTGGATAATGGACTGCGGGGAGGCGGTGGACGAGCAGAAGCTGGACTATGTGATAAGCCTGCACGCGGACGGGATGACGTATGCGGGGTCGGATTTCAGCCGCGACATCCTCGCGTTCACGCACAGGGGCAAGCCCATCAAGGCCAAGACGCGTGGCCAAAAGGATTACGTCGAAGCGATCAGAAGCCGCGAGATAGTGTTCGGCATAGGTCCGGCCGGCACGGGCAAGACCTACCTCGCGGTCGCCATGGCGGTCAGCGCGTTCAAGAGCAAGCAGGCGGAAAAGATCATTCTCGCCCGCCCCGCTGTGGAAGCGGGCGAACGGCTCGGGTTCCTGCCAGGCGATTTGCAGGAAAAGGTTGACCCCTACCTGCGCCCGCTGTACGACGCGCTCTATGAGATAATGGGGCGCGACACGGCGCTGAGATTGAAAGAAAAAGAGACGATAGAGGTCGTGCCGCTAGCCTATATGCGCGGGCGAACGCTCGACAATTCATTCATAATTCTAGATGAAGCGCAGAACACGACGCGGGAACAGATGAAGATGTTCCTGACGCGCATGGGCTTCGGCTCGAAGGTCGTTGTCACGGGTGACGTGACGCAGATAGACCTGCCAGAGGGCAGGGCCTCGGGGCTGCTCCACGCGGAGCGCGTGCTGGGCGGCGTGAGCGAGATCGCGTTCTGCCACCTGACGGGCAGCGACGTGGTGCGGCACTCGCTTGTGAAGAAAATAATCGGGGCATACGAGAAGCATGAGCGCAAAGCGGGGAAGCCGAAATGATAGAGCTTTCCTATGATGCCGATGCGCGGGAGCTACCTTGTTTGGAAATAATTGAAAAGATGGAGCTTCTTTCTAGCAAAGCCTGCCTGGCGCACGGCATTGCTAGCGCGGAAATCAGCCTGTCGTTCGTGGCGCCTGGCGAGATGCGCGAGATGAACGCCGCGCACAGAGGCGTGGACGCCGTGACGGATGTGTTGTCGTTCCCGCTGTACGATGATATCGGCGCGGGCGGCGTTGACGCGGGAGCAGATGGCGCTCCTATGATTTTGGGCGATATCGTCATCTGTACTGAGCGCGCATACGAGCAGGCGGGAGAGTACGGGCACGGCATCGACCGCGAGCTGACCTACCTTTTCGTCCACGGGCTTCTGCACCTGCTTGGCTACGACCACGAAACGGACGGCGAGCGCGCTAGGATGAGGGCGGCGGAGGAGCGAGTGCTCGCGGAGGGGTGAGCGGGGCGGCCGTCACACATGATATAATTGGATTATGGCAATAATTATCAACGGTATTTTTTGGCGCACGTTCGCGGCGTTGCGGCGCTACGGCGGGCGTGCGGCCTGTGATCGGCTCTGCGCCTGCGAAAGGAAAGCAATATGAAATCTGGTTTTGTGGCCATAATAGGCCGGCCCAACGTGGGGAAGTCCACGCTGCTGAACGCGATAATAGGGGAGAAGGTAGCGATAACGGCGGACAAGCCGCAGACAACGCGCAACAGGATTCGCGGGATTTACAACGACGAGGACTGCCAGATCGTGTTTATCGACACGCCGGGCGTGACCACTCCGAGGAACAAGCTGGGCGAGTACATGGCGGGCGCGGCGCTGAATTCGCTGCCCGACGCGGACGCGGTGCTGTTCCTGATCGACGGCGGGGCGTCGGAGCTGGCTGGCTGCGGCGCGAGGGGCGCTGCGGATGGGGCGAGCAACGGCGCGGCGGACATGGCGGGCGGCGGCGACAGGTTCATCCTCGACAAACTGCGCGGCGTGGACGCGCCCAGACTGTTGGTTATTAACAAAATAGACCTGGTGCCACCCAG
>JAIRPC010000147.1 GCA_031257215.1 Eubacteriales Family XIII. Incertae Sedis bacterium | reverse complement strand
GAGCTGCGCCCATGAAGCCTGCGCATGGACAACAAAAGAAAGGAGTGGCCTTTCGGTGCTGTTTATTTGTGAGGCAACGAATCTGGTTTGGGTGCTGTTTTTTTATGAGGCTATACGTGACAAATATTTGATGGACGGTGTCCGCCTGCGGGGGCGAGGCAATCCATGGTATAATCAATGCATGACAGAAAATCAATCGGCATTCAAGGGGAGGGCCTCATGCTAAAATCAAAATCAAAACTGACTAAAACACTGCTTTTTGTTGGGCTGGGGCTGTACATTGTCGCAATGGCAACGATGCCATTATTCACCTGGTTTGTCGTTTCAAGCGGGTGGCCCACATGGATTGCGACAGCTGTGCCCATCGCATTAATATGTGCGGGCGGCGGGCTGGCAATAGGGGCCGTGGTGCGCCACCATTTTGAAACGAAAAAGAAGTGGGGCAAAAAGGACACGGTGGAGCTCATCGTTTTAGTCGGAATATCAATTTATTTTTTCTGGATTCTGCAGAACACCATCTAGCCCAAAATCAGCGACAGCCCCTCCTCGCGATACGCCGCCAGGCTGTGGTCGGCGCTGACCAAGGTCAGGCTGCGCTCAATCGCCTGGCAGACAAGCATGCGGTCGAATGGGTCTTTGTGACCCTCTTTCAGAGGAAGCCTGTGCAGGGCGATACTTTCAAACGGATCTACGGGGATCAGAACCGCTCCGCTTTCATACACGACAGCAGGCAGCTTGTCCAAATCCACCCCGCGCAGGCGCAGTTTCCCGATAGCGCTTTTTATGGATATCTCAAAAAAAGATATAGAACTGACATGGACCACATTGCGTGAGTCCGCAATAAGCCCCCTCGCGCGAACACCAAGCCGGGCGTCGTCGGTCAGGCACCAAATCAGCGAACACGTGTCGAGCAGGATATTCATAGACCCAGCAATTCCTCCGGCGTCATCTTCCAATCGCCGCCGATTTCAAAGCTCGCCCCTTTCAGGCATCCGATCAAGCTCCTCTTTGGCGCGGCAACAGGCACCAGCTTGGCAACGGGCTTCTTGGCCTTGCCGTAGGATATCAGGATTTCCTCCCCGCCTTTCACGCGCTCCAACGCGTCCGAAAAATCCGCTTTCAAATTCGCGACAGACATAGTTCCCATGCGCCAAGCTCCTTTTGCCAAACAACATCCGTTAACAACAAGCATCATGCGTGAATAACCGCCCCACACATCCATGAGGGACGATAGCTTCATTTTATGTTATTTGTGACAAGTTGTCAAGAAAACGTGATGGGATGGTTGCCGCTATGCTGTCGCGTGTCAGCCCTCGTTTATCAGGAACCAGTCGGCAACACAAAAAGCCGCAATTGCGGGCTGACGCAATTACGGCTTTTATGTGGAAGCGCTTGCTTCTTACTTCACTTTCTTGCTTGTCTTGGTTTTGCTCCACGGGGCGCAGTATTTTTTGCCCTGCACTGCTTTGTAGGGGCGCAGCTTGAATTGGTATCTCTTGCCTTTTTTCAGTTTTTTGATGGTGATGGAGGTGGCTTTTGCGGCAACTTTTTTTGTTTTCCACTTCTTTGCCTTCTTCGCCTTGTAGCGGATTTCGTAGCCTGACACTCCCTGCGATGCGGCGGGCTTTTTCCATGTCACTTTGACATAGCGCTTGCCGATCTTCAGCTTCGCAATGGACATCTTCGCGGGCGCGGTGACGCCGGGTGTGCTTACAGGATTGTTGACGACGTTCCCTGGGCCGACATTATTGGAGGCGCTATTTTGCGGCAGTATATACTGTTCTCCAAAGCGGTCTTTCAGATATTCGAGAAGCGCTACGTCGGTTATATTGTTGTTATTGCAAACCAAATCCTGAAGGGCTATACGGCCTGCCACGTTCAGCGTTGTCAATTTGTTGTTTTGGCACTCCAAAGAGAGAAGCGCTCTACATCCGCTCATGTTTAACGACGTCAATCTGTTGTTCGAGCAATACAAAAATTTTAACAACATACGTCCGCTCACGTTTAATGACGTTAGGCTGTTGCGCGAGCAGTCCAAAGTGTTAAGCGGCGTACATTCGCTCACGTTTAACGACGTTAAGCTGTTGTCAGCGCAATACAACTCGGTAAGCGACGTACATCCACTCACGTTTAACGACGTTAAGCTGTTGTTCTCGCAGTTCAAATCGCTAAGCGAAGTACATCCGCTCACGTCTAACGACGTTAAACTGTTGCTCGAACAGTACAAATTTTTAAGCGAAGTAAATCCGCTCAAGTCTAACGACGTTAAGCTATTGCCCGCGCACCACAAAAAGGAAAGCGACGTACATCCGCTCACGTTTAACGACGTTAAGCTGTTGTTCTCGCAATACAACCCGGCACTCAACGGACATCCGCTCACGTTTAACGACGTTAAGCTGCCGTTCCGCCAACTCATAAGGTTAAGCTGCGTACATCCACTCGCATCCAATGAAGTAATAACTCTATCGAAGGATACGAAGATCTTCGTGACAGGTTTTCCGCCAAGGGTAGCTGGAACGGTGACATCGGTGTCGCTCCCCGTATAACCAATAATCTCTGCTCTATCCACCATATCTTCGTACTTCCACCCGTCAGGGCTCACCACGACGGGGGCGGCATAGGCCTTGCCAGACTCGTCCGCCAGGGGCATTATCACAAATATTATCGCGGCTAGCGCTATCGCAAACGGCAGCGCCAGCTTCCTCATGTCGAAACACGACAGCCTGCTTCCATACTCTACATCTACGTTTTTCAATTCTCACTCCTTTGCATAACAAAACAAAATCGCGCCCGCCGGATTGCCGGCACGATCTATCCACCCGCAAAGAACGGGGGGAATAATATTATATCAGATAAATCCGGCAAAGCAATAGGCGTAGTAACCCGTGATAATCCGCTGCATCCTCACCGACCTCATGCCGAAATAACACAAAAAAAAGCACCCATCAAGCTCTTGATAGGCGCTTTAATAAAAATAATTGGTACGCCTGGAGAGATTCGAACTCCCGACCCCTTGGTTCGTAGCCAAGTACTCTGATCCAGCTGAGCTACAGGCGCATAAATAAATTTAGCACGAAATGTATTATACCCTATTAACTTTTCTTATGCAATACGCATGGCGGAGGAGGTGGGATTCGAACCCACGGACGGTTGCCCGTCAACTGATTTCGAGTCAGCCCCGTTATGACCACTTCGATACTCCTCCGTGCGTCTACATCAGCGCGTCCGTGCGCTACGCTATGCCCGCGCAGGGAACACACGATGATAATTATAACAGAGAACACCCTCTGCTTGCAATGGTTATTTTGGAATTGTAATTTTGGAATTGGCCAAGTTTCAAAGTCCGCGCCTAAACCAACCCCTCCGGGTTCAGGCCCGCCAGCTCTGGCGCCACGAACCTGCCGTCCTTGCGGATCAGCCTGCCGTCGAAGTATATCTCGCCGCCGCCGTATTCCTCGCGCTGTATCAACACCAGATCCCAGTGTATGGCGCTCTTGTTGCCGTTGAACGCGTCCTCGTATGAGGCGCCGGGCGTCAGGTGGATGCTCCCGCTTATTTTTTCGTCGAACAGCGTGTCCTTCATGGGGTGGAGTATGTAGGGGTTGACGCCGAACGCGAACTCGCCGAAATACCGCGCGCCGTCGTCCGTGTCAAGAAGCTCGTTTATGCGCTTCGTGTTGTTGGACGAGGCGTCCACTATTTTCCCGTCCTTGACCTCGAACACTATGTTCTCGAAAGTGAAGCCCTGTTCCTCTGACGGCGTGTTGTACGATATGCGGCCGTTCATGGAGTCCCGCACTGGCGCGGTGTAGACCTCGCCGTCGGGTATGTTTTTTTCGCCGGAGCATTTGATGGCGGGGATGCCCTTGATGGAAAACGTGAGCTCCGTGCCTGGCCCTGTGAGCCTTACCTCGTCCGTGCTTTCCATGAGCGCTACGAGCGCGTCCATCGCCTTGCTCATCCTCGAATAGTCCAGGTTGCAGACGTCGAAATAGAAATCCTCGAACGACTCCACGCTCGTCTGCGCGAGCTGTGCCATCGCCGCGTTCGGGTATCTCAACACGACCCATTTGGTGTGGTTCACGCGGTAGTCAAGTGTGGGGCGCAGCGACTTGTTGTAGAGGTTCAGCAGCTCCGGCGGCACATCTGACAGCTCCGAGCTGTTGTTGCCCGCCCTTATCGCGATATACGCGTCCATGCCTTTCATCTGGAACAGCCCGTATTCGTTCATGAAGCCGAGCTGGGCTTCGGTCGCGCCCAGGAGTATCTCCCGCGTCACCTGCGAGTCGCGTATCTCGGAAAACGGCACGCCTCCCGCCGCGTAGACCTCCTTGATGATCTGCCGCACGAGCGGCTTCGCGCTGTCGCCCTCGTAGGATATCAGCACCCTGTCGCCGCTGTCTATGCGGCAGGAATAGTTCACGAGGCTCTTCGCCAGCTTTGTTATTCTGTCGTCCATTGTTCCCTCCGTCCGGCTGCTCCGCGGCAGCGCGTATTCTTTGTTTAAAACCAGTAACTTTTTTTCTGTCCCGAGCTTGTACCGCGTCCCGCCGCCGCCTAGCGCCCAGGGCTTCGCAGCACGCCGTGTGTTTTGTGCCCCGCATATGCCGCGTGTAACGCCATGCCGCCGTCAGCCGCCATTTTCCATAGGGTAGACGCACAGCGGGTCGAAATCTATGAAATCCGCGCTGGCCAGCAGGTATTCGATGCCGCCTGAATAGCCCTTCACGCCCTTTTTGTACGCTTCGCGCCCGTGCAGATGCGCGTACACGACCTGGTCCACACCGTACTCGTCGAACAGATCCATAAAGCCGGAGCGCAGATCCTGCCTTGCGCTCGGCGCGTAATGCAGGCAGGCTATGATATGCCCCGCGCCTTTCCGTTTTGCGTCGTCGAGCGACAGCCGCAAGCGTATCAGCTCGCGTTCGTATATCTTGCGGTCCTCGGACTCGCTGAACGACTGCTCCTGCGGGGTGATCCACCCTCTGCTTCCGCAGATAGCCACCGTCGCGCCCGTCCCTCCATCATTACAAAAATCAACAATAATGCTATCATTTTGCAAAAACAACATATCTTCGTAGTCCGCGCGCAGGCGGGTGATGGACTGCCACCACAGGTCGTGGTTGCCTTTGAGCAGCACCTTGCGCCCAGGCAACGAGCGGATCCATTCCAGATCGGCCTTGGCATCCTCGTATTTCAGCGCCCAGCTGAGGTCGCCGAGAAGCAGAACCGTGTCGCCGTCCGAGATCGACCGCCGCCAGTTGTTTTCGATTTTTTCGTGGTGATCGTCCCAGTTGGAGCCGAATATGCCCATCGGTTTTTCGGACGTGAACGACAGGTGGAGGTCGCCGATAGCGTAGATCTTGTTCATAGGGTGTCTTTTGACGCTTCCTCCGCCATTGCGACAAGCGGCAGGCTCTCCGCCTGCTCGCCTGGCTCGGACACGGCTTCGACGCCGCGCAGCTTGCGGTTGATGGCGTTAGTGCGCGTGCCTATGAGCGTGTCAAGCTCCGAATCGGCCTGAGCCAGCTTTGTCCTCGCCTTTTCCAGCACGCCGCCGAATTTCTCGAACTCGGTCTTGACGCTGCCCAGCACGTTCCAGACCTCGGACGAGCGCTTCTGTATCGCCAGCGTCTTGAAGCCCATTTGCAGGCTGTTCAACAGCGCCGCCATAGTGGTGGGACCCGCGATATTCACCTTGTACAGACGCTGCAGCTCCTCTATCAGCCCCATGTTCACGACCTCGGCGTATAGCCCCTCGGTCGGGAGGAACATGATGGCGAAGTCCGTCGTCTGCGGCGGGTCGATATATTTGTCGTGGATGGTGCGCGCGCTCTGCTTCGCGCTCTGCGCCAGAGCCTTGCGGGCCTCGTCTACCCGCGCGGCCTCGCCTGATTCGTATGCCGCCATGAGCTGCTCGTACAGCGTTGACGGGAATTTTGCGTCTATCGGCAGGTACACGGCCGCGCCGCCCCCGCCCGACTCGCCAGGCAGCTTGACGGCGAATTCCACGCGGTCCGCGCTCCCGCTTTTCGTGGCTATGTTTTCCGCGTACTGCTCGCGCGAAAGCATCTGCTCCAATATGGCGGCCAGCTGGTACTCGCCGAGTATGCCCTTCGTCTTTACGTTCGAGAGGACGTTTTTCAGCCCGCCCACGTCAGCCGCCAGCGACTGCATCTCGCCCAGCCCCTCGGAAACCTTGCCAAGCTGTTCCTGCACGGAGCGGAAGGATTCGGATATGCGCTTGTTCAGCGTTTCCTGCAATTTCTCGTCAACGGTTTCGCGCATGCGGTTCAGCTGCCTTTCGTTGCCCTCCTGCATCGCGCCGATTCGTTCCTCCATAGTCTTTCGGATATTGTCCAGCTTCTGCTCGTTCTGCATGGCCTGCTCAGCCAGCGTGCGCCTGATTTCCTCGCGCAGACCCGCGGTCGCGCTCCCAAGCTCCTCGCGCAGCCCCGCCGTGGAGCGTTCAAGCCCCTCGCGCATGACAGCGGCGGCGCGCGCGGTTTCCTCGCGCTGCTCCGCCGCGATACGCAGCTGCTCGTCGCGCAGCGCAGCGGCGTTCGCGTCGAGAGATGCCATCACCGCGTCCCTGGATTCGTTTAGATGCGAATGGGTCTTTCTGAACGCCCTGGCCATAAGCGCGATCGCGGCTATGACCGCCGCGGCAGGCACGATAAAGCCCAGCGCCATAAGCAGGGTCGGCAGCCCCGCCGTCAGTGGAGCCGCCTCTGTCTGCGCCGCCGCCAAAAAATTAGAAAAGATAATCGTCGTCGTCATCTTTGGGATCCTCGCCCCGAGCGCCGCCGTTGCCGTCGCTCGGCTTCACCGCCTCGCCGGGTTTGCCTGATTCGCCTTTGTCCTCGCCGTCGTCGAAAAGATAGACCACCTTGCCGTCCTCCGACTTCTTGTACTGCTTTTCAGGCACGACGGTAGCCTGTACGCGCCTCGCCTTGTCGCGCGCGACGCTGGCGGGCTTTTTTGAATAATATATCAGCAGCAGCGCTGCGACAATGGCTATCATTCCGAGAATCCAAAGCGGGTTCAATTATATTATTCCTTTCATAAGCTAATGCCACTACCTCATAAATTATCGCCGCGGCCTCCGCGCACCGCAATGCCCTCAGCTGGGCATAGAGCGGGCGCCTGGCGCTTTATTCCTCTGTGCGCAGGTTGAAGATCGCGTCGCCCGGCGGCACTATCGGCCAAACGCAGTCGTCCACATTGATGTCCACGGCTATCACCGCGCCCTTGCCTGACGCCCTTGCCGACGCTATCGCGCCGCGCAGGCCGTCTATCGTGTCCACCTCGTAGCCAGACAGCCCGACAGCCTCGCAGAGCTTCACATAATCCAGCACGTCGGGGATGTCCGTCGCGGAATGGCGGCGCTCCCAGAACAGCGTCTGCCATTGGCGCACCATGCCCAGGGTGTGGTTCTTCATGACGAAGGTGATGATGGGCAGGCCGTGCGCCGCGACCGTCATCAGCTCGTTGCAGTTCATGCGGAAGCTGCCGTCGCCTGATATATGTATGACCTGCTTCTTCGGGTTGGCGAACTGCGTCCCTATGGCGGCGCCAAGGCCGAAGCCCATAGTGCCCAGCCCGCCCGACGTGATGAGCCTGCGCGGCTTTGAGAACTGCCAATGCTGCGCCGTCCACATCTGGTGCTGCCCCACGTCGGTAGCTACTATGACATCGCCCGCGCCGGAGCCGAACGAATCCTGTATGGTGCGGATGATGTTGCCGGGGCTCATGCCCGCGAACGCTAGGTCGCGCTTCCAGCCGTCGATCTCGCCGAGCCACTCGCGCCGCGCCTTTTCCTTGACGAGCGGGAGGAGCGTTTTCAGCACGTCCCTCACGTCGCCTATGATCTCGAAATCGACCTCGACGTTCTTGCTTATCTCGCTCTGGTCGATATCTATATGCACTATCTTCGCGCCCTTGGCGAAGCGCGAGGTGTCCCCCGTCACGCGGTCCGAAAACCTCGCGCCGACGGCTATCACCAGGTCGGCATTGTGCATGGCTAGGTTCGCGTGGCGCTCCCCGTGCATGCCGATCATGCCGAGCGAAAGGCTGTCGCGGCGGTCAAAGCACCCGAGGCACATGAGCGTCGTGCCTACGGGGATGTTCGACATGTGCGCCAGCTTCGTCAGCTCTGCGGAGGCGTTCGCGATATTCACGCCGCCGCCCGCGTAGATGATGGGCTTCTTCGATTTGTTGATGAGCTTCGCTATCTCTCCTACCGACGCCTTATCGGCCTTCGGCGCGGCGAACAGCGGCTTCGGCTTTTCGGGGCGGTACTCCGTTTCGCCGACGAGCAGATCCTTCGGCACGTCTATCAGCACGGGCCCGGGCCTGCCGCTGCGGGCGATGCGGAACGCTTCTCTGACCGCCGGCGCCACCTCGTCCATCGAGCGCAGCGCGTAGCTGTGCTTGGTTATGGGCAGTGTCACGCCCACTATGTCCACCTCCTGGAACGAATCCCGCCCAATGGAGCTGATGGGAACCTGCCCCGTGATGACGACCATTGGGGAGCTGTCCATATGCGCGGTCGCGATGCCTGTGACCGTATTGGTCGCGCCCGGCCCGCTCGTGGCGAAGCACACGCCCACGCCGCCCGTCGAACGCGCGTAGCCGTCGGCGGCATGCGTCGCGCCTTGCTCGTGCGAGGTGAGTATATGCCTGACCCTGCCGTCCTTCGTATAGTCGTAGAGGGCGTTGTAGAGCGGCATTATCTGCCCGCCCGGATAGCCGAAGATGGTATCGACGCCCTGCTCCAACAGACATTCCATTATTATTTTTGCACCGTTCAGCCGCATATCTATCCTTTGTCCAGTTATTTGTAGTCCGATAATTATTAGAGTAATGGTTGGGGCAGCCCCAGCCTGCCGCTCGGCGCGCTGTGCGCCTGCCCCGTGAACCGCCTGTTATTCTTCGTTCCAGCTATACATCTTGCGCAACTCCTTGCCGACCTCCACAAGCTGGTGCTCGGAGTGTATCCTGCGCTCGGCGAGGAAATGCGGGCGTCCCACCTTGTTCTCGGTGTTCCAGCTCTTTGCGAATGTGCCGTTCTGTATCTCCGTGAGGATCTTCTTCATCTCCTTGCGCGTCTCGTCCGTGATGATGCGCGGGCCTGTCACGTAGTCGCCGAACTCGGCCGTGTTCGAGATCGAATACCTCATGCGGTCGAACCCGCCCTGGTAGATCAGGTCAACGATCAGCTTCATCTCGTGTATGCACTCGAAGTACGCGCTCTCAGGCTCGTAGCCCGCTTCCACGAGCGTTTCAAAGCCCGCCTGCATGAGCGCGGTCACGCCGCCGCACAGCACCGCCTGCTCGCCGAACAGATCCGTCTCGGTCTCCTCGCGGAACGTGGTCTGCAAAACGCCCGCGCGCGCACCGCCGATGCCCGCCGCGTAGGCCAGGCCCGTGTCCTGCGCCTTGCCCGACGCGTCCTGGTGAACCGCGATAAGGCAGGGCACGCCCTTGCCCTCCGTGTATTCGCTCCTGACCGTATGCCCGGGGCCCTTCGGCGCTATCATGATGACATCCACGTCGGCTGGTGGAATAATCTGCTTGAAATGTATGTTGTATCCATGCGCGAACATGAGCGTCTTGCCCTCTTTCAGGCTTGGCTTCACGCTCTCGTCGTAGATCTGCGCTTGGAGCTCGTCAGGCACGAGTATCATGATGATGTCCGCGCGCGCCGCCGCGTCCGCCACCGTCGCGACAGCAAGCCCTGCCGCCTCCGCTTCCTTCCACGACTTGCTTCCCTCGTAAAGCCCGACCACAACATCCACGCCGCTCTCTTTCAGGTTCAGCGCGTGCGCGTGCCCCTGGCTGCCGTAGCCGATAACAGCCACGGTCTTGCCGTCAAGCCGCTTGATGTCCGTATCGCTCTCGTAAAATATCTTAGCCATAAAATTTCTTCCTCCTAGTAACAGCGTCAGCGTCAACAATACAAAGTTATTTTTTGATAGCGCAGAGCGGAGCCGTCCGCCCAGCGCAACGCAAAGCGCCCGCCCGCTGCGCCGCCCGCCATTGCAAGCAGGCGCCAGCGTTCGTATGCGTGCAATTCGTTTGCGTACAATATACTATTATATTATTTAATTGATTCGCGGGTCAAGTG
>JAIRPC010000159.1 GCA_031257215.1 Eubacteriales Family XIII. Incertae Sedis bacterium | reverse complement strand
CTGCCGCTGTATTCGCAACGGTGTCCGCGCCGACCTTGGCGCCGCCGCTCCGCGCCGTGTACCACCCCTTGAACGTGTAGCCCTTTCTTGCCGCTTTCGGAAGCGCGGGGTATTTCGCGCCGTAGGTCGCCGTGACGCTCTTCGCGGCTGCCTTGCCGCCGTTCGCGTTCAACGCGGTCTTGTATTTTTTCGCGGTCCAGTGCGCGTATAATGTAACTCCCTCGCTGGCCGCCACAGTAGTGCTGGCGGTGACTTTCGTGCCGCCCGACTTTGCCGTATACCATCCGTCAAAGTCGTAGCCCGCCCTCGCCGCCGTGGGGAGCGCTCCATATGGCTCGTTCGCGAGCACGGCTTTCGAGGCGCCGCCCGAGAGCTTGCCGCCGCCCGCGTCAAAGCTGACCGTGCGCGACCTGAGCGCTATGTCCACTTTCCTCGCCGCCTCTTGGAGCGCCTGCCTGTATTCGGCGGGCAGCTGGTTTTTCTGTTCTGCGGTCAGCGCGCCGTAAGCCGCCTGCGCCGCCTCCACCGCCGCCGCGTCGCCCTTGTCGGGGTTCTTCGGTAGCGCGCTTATCATTTCAATAACATCCATGACGGGCTGGTCTACCACGTCCAGTTCAAGCCAGGGGGAGAACAGGGGCGCATACTCGCTGTCGTCGTAGACGGAGTAATAATATGTACCCGTCTCGTCAGGCGCTTCTATCGAAAGCTTCCCGTCATCGCCAGATACGTCCAGCGGGTCGCCGTAATCGCTGAAATATCCGACGCGCCAGCCGCCGTCCTCGTCCATCTCGACCTCTGTCAGCGCAGCGTCCTCGATAGGCTCGGTCTTCGCCGCGAGGTCTGCTGGCACTGCGAGGGCGTACCAGTTCATATAGCCCTTCGCGTCAAGCTCCACCGTGCTTCCCGCAGCGGCCGCCAGCTTCTCCGCCTTGGCGCCGCCCTTTTCAAACCAGACAAAATTGTCCATCCAATAGTCGGTATCGTGTATGGTGAAGAACTCTACCAGATCGCCGCTCTTTATTACCGCCTGGTTCACCGCGTCGCCCGTGTATGAATTCACGCCGTTAAAGCTGTCGTAAAATGTCGCGTCGCCTGTCGCCGTGTGCGACTGTGCGCCGTTGACAAAGGTGATAACGGAGTCCGGGCTGCCAAACGCCATGCTGATAAACCCGCCCGAATACAACGAGAGGGCGCCGTTGATATCCTCCCTGTCCGTGCCGAATATGAGGATATGCGCCGCGACCAGCGCGTCCAGCGCCGTGAGGTCCGACGCCTTGACGTTCGAGCCGTAGGAATAGCCGTACTCCGCGGCCAGCCCTGGATGTATGTCCACGGCCTGGCGCGCTACATGAAACCCGTTTTCGTCCGCTTGGTATGTAACTGTAACCTTGGTGTCCGCCGCCGCGTATGCCGCGATGCCGGAGGTCTGTGCCCCGAGGGGCAGGATGCACGCAAGCGCGAGCGCGCAGGCGATAAGGATGGCGAGAATTTTCCCGCGGTGAGATGGTGCCGATAGTTGTGTTGTGGTCATGCCTTTCTCCTTTCACTTCATTGCTGTTCACTTCACTGCTGTGCTTTTTTGCCTCTGGGATATGTCTGCCTGCCGCATATATCCAGGCAAACAAAAACGGCCTGCAATATATGGGCCGCGCAATAGAACTTTGGTAAGTCTCCTGGCTGGCGTTTCATCCTCCGCACACCTTCCCACCCTATTCGGGCAGTGGTTTTGGACAGGGCGCGATGCCCGTTGTCCATGTGCTTTGTCCACGCGTACAGTTGTCTACATGACAGCCCCGATTGCAAGAGCGAAAATATTCCGTTCCAGGCCGGGTTCCTCGTTACCGCATAAGCGACCAAAAAGCATATTCTGTTATGCCTACATTATATTCCGAAACCCGCAGGATGTAAACCATGATTTATCTGATATAATGGTTGCATGAGACTGAATAAATATATAGCCCGCTCGGGCGTTTGCAGCAGGCGCGACGCGGACGGCCTGACGGCGGCAGGCAATGTGAAAATCAACGGGGCGGTGGTGACCGTCCTCGGCAGGGACGTGAAGGACGGCGATGTCGTGGAGGTGAACGGGCGCGTAGTCGAGCCTGCGAAGAAATCCGTCTACATAGTGCTGAACAAGCCCAAAGGGTATATCACGACGGCGAGCGACGAACATGACAGACCGACTGTCATGGAGCTTGTCGCGGACGTGGAGGCGCGCGTATTCCCCGTGGGGCGGCTTGACGCGGACACGACGGGCCTGCTCATCATGACGAACGACGGCGATTTCGGCAACGCGGTGGCGCACCCTGGGCACGAGGTCTACAAGACGTACAGGGTCAGGGCCGAGGGCGTTGTTTCCGACGAAAGGATGGCGAGGCTCAGGCGCGGCGTGGAGCTCAACGGCAGGCGGACCGCGCCGGCCGAAGCGACGTTCGTCAGGCAGTCCGCGGGCAGCACGGTGATAGACCTGAAAATAAGGGAGGGGCGCAACAGGCAGGTGCGCAAGATGCTCGCGGCGGTCGGCAACAAGGTGATAGACCTGCAACGCACGGCCATAGGCGACATCAGGCTGGGCGGGCTGAAACCGGGGCATTGGCGAAAGCTAACGCAAGCGGAGATAGACAGCCTGCGCAGGGCGTAGGGGAGGCTCTGTGCCGTCGCGGCAAAGCTTGCATGGTTTCGCTCGGATTGTCGAAAAACAGTTTGCGTATAGCTCCATTGGGTTTACAGAACTTTAATCCCATGAATTGTAACTTTCCGTAACGCTCTGGTAATATCGGGCAGTTATCCCCCAATTATTACCGTACACGATAAAAGAAAACAGCCTGTGGATTGTTTTCAGGAATCATTTGGATATTTTTATGGAAACGCCGTAATTTCAACGTGGGTTTCTTTTTTTGTTATCCACAGGCGCCTTGGGATAAAATTGTATACAATGTGCCAGGGCATGTGGAAAAAGGCGTTACTGCCCATTTCTGCGCCATTTCTTCTGTGTTAAAACTTGTTTACCTAAGCGCGAACATTGGTTAACATAATGTCGATAAAATTATCCGAAATTATTGTTACAGTTAAATTACAGATGCAAAATAGGGTGGAATATTTCGCGTGATCGTAGGTGGAATTCGAAACAATTTTATGCCCTCGCCGATTACAGAAACTTCACAATCTTATAAAAACTACGGGAAGGCTATTGTTTCGTTGACACTGCGGCTTTCTCGTGATAAAACATAAGCGTACTATTATTTATTTGGCCCTGCGCTTTGGCAAACCCATGCCTGCCAGTTTCGCGGCATGGCGCGGCGCGGGCCGGACGGAATATCCTTTTACGGATGAACACGGAGGTGTACAATGAAATTACTTATCATCGGGGCAGGCGGAGTCGGTACGTCCGCGGCACAGATCATCAAGCGGGCCGGCAGCGGCGGCAAGTGGGCGAAAGAGGTCGTTATCGCCGACTACAACGTGAAGCGCGCCGAGCTTGTCGCAAAGCAGTTGAAGGAGAGCCGCTTCATACCCGCGCAGGTGGATGCGAGCAGCCCCGAAAGCATCAAGGCGCTCATAGGGCAGTACAAGCCCGATTTCGTGCTGAACGCTGTGGAGCCCGCCTTCAACGAAACGATTTTCGATACCTGCTATGAAACGGGCACGGGCTATATGGACTGCGCCATGACGCTCTCCACGCCTGACAAAAAAGATCCGTACAACAAGGTCAACATCAAGCTCGGCGACTACCAGTTCGAGCGCCACAGCAAATGGAGGAACAAGGGCATACTCGCGCTCGTCGGCTCAGGCGTGGAGCCCGGCATGGCGGACGTTTTCGCGGCATACGCGCAGAAGCACCTGTTCGACAAGATCGACCAGGTGAACGTGCGCGACGGCGACAACTACGCGGGCGGCGGCGATTTCGGATTCTCGGTCTGGACGACCATCGAGGAATGTCTGAACCCGCCCGTGGTCTGGGAAAAGGGCAAGGGCTGGTTCACGACGGACAGGTTTTCCGAGCCTGAGATTTTCTCGTTCCCCGGCGGCATAGGCGATGTCGAGGTCGTGAACGTCGAGCATGAGGAAGTACTGCTCGTGCCAAGGGTCATCAAATGCAACCGCGTCACCTTCAAATACGGCGTGCCGCGCGAGTTCCGCCAGCTGCTGCTGAACCTCGAAGCGGTCGGCATGGCAGAGTCGAAGAAGAAGATAAAGGTCGGCAAGGAGTCGATCGCGCCGCGCGACTTCCTCGTGAAGGTCGTGCCCAGCCCCGTCGAATCGTCGAACAAGATGACGGGCAAGGGCTGCGCCGGCACGTGGGTGACGGGCTGGAAAGACAAGAAGTTCCGCTCCGTGTACCTCTATCAGGTGGCCGACAACCAGGAGTGCATCAAGCGCTACGGCACGAACTCGGT
>JAIRPC010000131.1 GCA_031257215.1 Eubacteriales Family XIII. Incertae Sedis bacterium | reverse complement strand
AAGCTTTCGCGTAGGATTTGATACCCCGGAAAACACGCTCAACGAGGCAGGGATAACAAAGCTCGCGCCCCACTGGGAGTGCCGGAAAATGGATATCCCAAATATATGAACAGGAGTGGATAGCGGCGGCGCTTGTTAGGAAAGCTTGCGCATAAGGCACCGCTCGACCCCGCCCATCAGCCCGAGCAGAGCGCGCATTTCGCCTGAGTTGAGCTTCAACGGGTAGTATACGGGCGGGAGCTTCACCCACATGAAAGCCCCGGCGTAGGGGACGGCTTTGACATTGAGCGTGCGGCTTCCTGACGAATACTCCGCCGAAACCACAGCCAGGTCCACCGAGCGCGAGCATTTAACGATCTCCTCCACTAGCGCCGCATCGTTCAGCAGGCCGTCGGCAGTCTCATTTCCGGGCTTTATCTCGAAGAAGCCCGTATCGATTTGCTTCATGCCGCGAAACTTCAAACGCGCCTTGAAGCTGTCGCCAAGCTCCACCTCCGGTATGCGAAGCGTGAACGCCAGGTCATATGTTTTTGACATGAATTTGTTCTTCTCGTCATAGCCTATTTTTATCGAGCTGCCTGAGTCCGAACGCTCGCGCGAATATGACATCGAGCCCTGCACGAAGCCTGCGGCGGATTCGCCGAGCAGCGACATATGGTATTCGAGCAATGCCGCCGCTCGGCTGTCCACGCTTTTCTTGATGTCGGGGAAGCTCATTCGCTGTAAGCCTTGCCGAAGATATCGAGAAAGTCTTTTGCGTCGGCTTTCCTGGGATTGCTCTCCACGGACACGTTCACGGACGCGCGCTGGGCGAGATCTTCGAGATCCCCCGCGTCCTTGACTATGGTTTTGAGGCTAGGTATCTCCAATGCCTTGTTCAGCTTTCTGACCGCTTCAACGGAGAGCCAGGCCGCGTCCTTGGCGGACAGCCCATCGATATTTTCCCCGAGCGCGACCGCGATATTGGCGAATTTGCTTAGATCCGTTTCGTAGTTGTACTCCATCACATAGGGGAGCATGACCGCGTTTGCGACGCCGTGCGGCGTATCGTACAGCCCCCCAAGCGCCTCCGCCATGCAATGCACCCCCGCTATATCCGAGTTGCCGAACGCAATGCCCGCGATAAGGCTCGCGAGGAGCATATTGCCCTTTGCCTCTATTGAGTCGGTGTAGACGGCATCCTTGATGTTGTCGCCGATCATCTTGATGGCGTATATGGCGCATGCATCAGTAATAGGCTCGGACAGCGTGCAGGTATAGCCCTCAATGGCGTGGGTGAGCGCATCCATTCCTGTTGAGGCCACGACCGCAGGCGGCAATGTCGCAACCAGCAGGGGATCGACAAGGGCGAGCTTCGGGGCGACGAGCGGGCTTCCCAGGCTCATCTTGAAATGGCGATCCGTATCGGTTATTACTGACCAAAAAGTTACTTCACTTCCAGTTCCAACCGTGGTGGGTATCGCGATCAAATCGGTGATGGGTTTGGTAACTGCGTCAAGCCCCTCATAGTCCCTGATAGTGCCGCCATGTGTCAGAAGCACTCCGACGCCCTTCGCTGTGTCCATCGAGCTGCCGCCGCCTATGGCGATAAGAGCATCCGCGCCGTAGGCCTTTGCGTCCTCGTATGCGCGGCCCACCGTCGTGTCCCTTGGGTTTGGCTCTACCTCGTCGAAAATCCGGCAGTCAGGATAGCCGCCGGCATCGAGCGCATCTGTTATCCTGCCCACTATGCCCGCGGAAACAAGCCCCTTGTCCGTGATGATATACGGGCGCGATTTGCCGAGCGCTTTCAGCTCGCCCGCTATGTCGCCCGAAACCTTCTCGCCGAACTTGATACGTGTTGGGAGTACAAATTCAAAACTCTTCATCTATACGGTCGCTCCTTTCGCATCGTCGTCGAACCTCACTTTTACCGCCGTAAGCTCGTCTATTGGCACGGGCTTGAAGCATGGCTCTTTCATCTTGAACTTGACCCACAGGATCGAATAGGCGGCAAACGCGGCCAGGTAGGGAAGCACCCCTTTCAGCGAGCCTGCGCCTGATGTGGAAATCGTGTACACGCATATGATCAGCCCTATGACCTGCGGTATGGGGAACGCGGGGCTCTTGAACGGCCTGTGCAGCGTCGGGTATTTTTTGCGCAGGATGATGAGATCCACCTGCACTATCACATACGACATCAGCCACGCCGCGCACGCTATCCCGATCAGCCCCATAATGGATGAAATGTCGAGGCCGATAAAGAACGGCACGCACATGCAGAGGAACACAACGCCGATAGCGACCCAGGGCGTGCGGAACCTGGGGTGCAGGTACGTGAATATCTTCGGGAGCATGCCGTCGCGAGCAAGCCCGTACAGCATTCTAGGCACTGCGGCCATATGGCTGTCTGCCGAGCTGCCGCCCGCGAATATCGTCGCAATGGCGAGCGCCGTGAGGCCGACTCCGCCGAACATGGCTTCCGCCCCCGCCAGCTGTGGGACATCGGAGCTGACAAGAACGTCGAGGGGGATATATCTGACGATAGCCTCGCCGAACAGCATATCGCAGGTGAAGATCGCAATGACGCCGCATATCATGGCCTTGGGCACGGTCTTTTCAGGCTTTATTATCTCCTCCGACATGGGGCATACATACTCAATGCCGATATAGAGCCATATTCCAGCAGACATGGATACAGCTACCTTGCCCCATCCGCCTGGGTTGAAATCGACCGGCATTGGCTCCGCCACCGTGCCGATGCCTAGCAGGCCGCCGATGCCCATGACGGCGAGCACTCCCATCATGCCGATAGTGAGGATGATCTGCGAAATGCCGAGCCATTCGACGCCGAGGAAATTAATAACCAGGAACAGCAAAAGTAGAATA
Organism: Eubacteriales Family XIII. Incertae Sedis bacterium; assembly: GCA_031257215.1. Taxonomy (GTDB): domain Bacteria; phylum Bacillota; class Clostridia; order Peptostreptococcales; family Anaerovoracaceae; genus JAIRPC01. Next base: position 10,745 of record JAIRPC010000131.1, on the reverse strand, counting down.
AGTGCGAACGCCTTATATCCTGGTATGGAGCCGAAGTTCGGGAAATGCAGCGCTTGGGCGGCCTGTCCCGCGATGAAGCACTCACACGCGCCGCCCGCCGTTATCAATACGATATATCCAGTCAGCACGCCGAATATCGACATGCTTTTTCCCATGGCGGGAAGAGTGTAGTCGGCGATCATGCCCGCGCCCGGTATTGCCGCCGCGAGCTCCGCGTACGACATGGCGATCAGTATGCTACCGACCCCGGCGACAGCGGCGACCACGATAAAGACCGGGCCGATATCGCCGAACGAAAAGGCCAGGGACACCATCGTCGTGCCGGCCACCACCAGCCCTACCGCCACGCCGAACGACTGCCAGAACCCCATGGCCCTTTTTAATGTAACTTCTTTTTTCATTGGTTCGCCCATTTAGCAAACTCCTTTCCCAATAACCTTTTCACAATAACTCCTTTCCCAATAACTCTTTAACAACAACTCGTATCATATCAGATTTGTAGCCGCGTGGGCAACAGAGTTCCACGCGGCTACGTTATTAGTGGATAGCTAAATCGGTTCGGCCATCACCCGGCCTTGCGTTCTTCCAGCCATTTTGCTACCGCTTCGTCCCACTCGGGCAGGTATTCCGAGCGTTCGCGGATGTCCTTTGCCATTGCTTCCAGCGATACCTTTTCGCCTATCTTGATGCCGTGCGTCTTCATCCAGATGATCGCGTATGCCGCTACCACAGCCATGCAGATGGCGGCGGGCAGCCAGTAGTCGGGCAGCGTAGATATGGCGTACCCTACGCCGATGATTCCTATCGGCAACGTGACCCAGGCCAAGGGCGCCTTCCAGAGGCGCGGGAAGTCCGGGTATTTCTTGCGCAGGACCAGCACGTCTATCATGGCGATGGCGTAGGAGATCATCCACGTTATGCAGGCGGTCATGATGAACGTCAGCACTAGGTCTACGTTCGCCCCGTTGACCGTGATGTATATCACGGTGGACAGGATGAGCAAGGTGGTGAAGATCAGCCCTGGTATGGGCGTCCTGTATTTCGGGTGGATCTTGCCGAATACCAGCGGGACTAGGTGCTCACGCGACATCCCGTAAAGCATACGGGGCAGCGCCGCGCAATAGGCGTTCGCCGTGGTGAACGAAGCGCCCACTGTCAGGAGGCTCATTGTGACGCCGCCGACGAAGCCGAGCATTCCCTTCGCGGCTTCCACGTGCGGGATGGCGGAGCTGCCCATGACTTCCAGGGGGGTGTAGCGCACCGCCGCAAAGACGAATATGATGTCTACTATATATATGGTAAGAAGCCCGAATATCAGCCCGTAGGGAATGTTCCTGAATGGCTTTTTGTTCTCCTCCGCCATTGGGCAGGCGAACTCGAAGCCGATGAAGAACCATATCGCCACGCCGACCGTGCCGAACACCGTAGCCATTCCTCCCTCCGGCAATGGGCCGAGATGCCCTCCGACAGAGGGGTCTGCCGCGCCCATGCTTTCGCCCACGCCCGCGAAGCCGGCTATGGCAAGCACGAAGAACACGATCATCATGATGATGGTCACGGATGCCTCCGCCCTGCCGTAGAACTCCACGCCGAATATGTTGACTAGAATAATGATTGCCAATAGAGCAAATGTAATAACCGGCTGTGGTATGCCGACCAGCGACTCAAACGACAGCCCGCCCATGACGAGCTGGGTGCCGCCGTCGCACGCGATCAAAAGCACGTAGCCCGACAATAGCGCGAACACGCTCCAAAAGCGCCCCAGCGCGGGCATGGTGTAGTCCGATATCATGCCGCCGCCTGGCAGCATTGCGGTCAGCTCCCCGTAGGAAAACGCCGCCGCCATCATAGGCACGAGCGCTATGAGTGCCGCTATCCATGTGCCGTTGGCCGATATCGCGCCGACGTTTCCGACAGAGAACATGGCTGTACCTGACACGACGAGCCCGACTGCCGCGCCATAAGCGGCGGGGAAGCCGAGCACCCGTTTCAGCTTTCGCTCGTTCTCTCCAATGAATTCACTCATTTATCAGTCCTCCTTTCTTTCTGAAAAAAATTACCGTATTCCACGTTATGGATTCTGGATCAAGTCCAGAATGACGATGGCGGTTTTATCTCACGCTAGGCATGACGCTATCAGCTCGTAGAACTCTACCAGCCTTACGCATTCCTCTTGCTTTGGCTTTATCAGCTGCGTTATGGGCGGTATCAGGTTCCATGTTGTGGAGCCTATGATGCTGCGGCATTTTATGTCCCATTCGCCCGCGCCTGCCGAGTACGATATCTGGATGTCCGCCAAATCCAGCGAGAGGATCCGCTCGCGTATCAGCTCGGTGCCCAGCAGCTCCATGATTTTGTCCGCCTGCGCCGCGTCGCCCTCGCCGCAGGACACCAGCGCGAACGCCGCGTCCTTGACGAACATCTTGCCTTTCAGCTCCGCCGCAATGCGCACATCCCCGCTTGGGGCAGACGCGCCCCGCACGGGGATGGTTACATTTGCAACGAGGTCATACATGACTGCGAAAAATCTGTTTTCAACGCGGTACCGCAGGCGCAGATGGTCTATGAACGACAGCCCCTTGAACAAGAGGGTCTTGTCCAAGAAGCTGCGCTCAACACCTGTGCAATGCGGGCCAAGCGCGGCTTTGAACGTGTCCGCCACGTAGTCCAGCTTGGCCTCCGCCTTGCGCGTGATAATATTGGATGCCACCTCCGCGCCGACGGGGGCGCGCGGTATGAACATTTTTTTGAAAATATTTTCTCTCATTCCCGCTGCTTGTCCTATCATCTTATCCACCACGCTTCTGCACAGATTGTTTTATTGTAAATTTTCGCTTCGCCCAAATCCGCATATGTGAGGCGCAGCTCTGCATCACATGCTGTATTTCGCGATAGCGTCCTTGTCCTCCGTGCCGTCGGAAACGTACTGCCCTTCCTCGTCATAGAGCTTCAACGATTCCCACATGCCGTCCGCGTGGGCGGGCTTTCCTACCGCGAGGGCGAACACCATGTATATCACGAAGTTCACGAGAAGCCCCACGCAGCCTGCGGAGAAGCCGCCTGCCCAGCTTACGATAGAGCCGCCGCTCTGCCCGACGAAGAACTGTATCAGGGCTATCGCGACGCCCGCGATCATGCCGATGAACGCGCCGTATATATTGCCGCGCCGCCAGAGGATGCCCATGAACAGCGGCACGAACGCCTGGATGATGAACTCGTACATGGCGAGCGCCACGTTGTTCAGGTTCGGGAAATTCAGCGTCGCTATGATGATGGCTACGACGCCTACCGCCAGGGTCGCGTATTGCTGGTTCTTCATCCTGCGCATCGGGTCGTGGCTCTTGCGCGTAACGAACTCCGTTCCGAGCATGACGCCTATGGAGTGCGACACCGCCGAGATGGTGGACATGCTCGCGGATATCGCGAATATGGCTACGAGCGCGAGCGCGACGGGGCCGACGTACTCATTGGCGATCCAGAACAGGCCCTGCTGATGGTCGGCTGGGAAGCCTTCGAGCATATTGCCGCCGAGCGCTGACCAGAGGATCCCGCAGGTCACGAGGACTACGAGGACGGGCGCGACGAACACGGCCTTTTTCGTGTCGGACGGGCCCTTGGACATGAACATCCTGTTGAAGATCTGGGGCCACACATACGCGCCCATGATGCCCGTCAGTATGCTGCTCATCCACAGCCCCTGGTTGCCCGCCAGCGAGAGGTGCTCGGGCATATTCGCCTGAACCATCTCGAACAGCGGTGTCGGGCCGCCATAGGTCTTGTATATGATGACGAAGAACACGACCGTGCCTACTACCGCGAACATGATGCCCTGCACCACGTTGCCGATCGCTGTGGCGCGCGCGCCGCCGAGATAGCTGTACGCTATGACGAACGCGCTCGCTATGACCGTGCCGACGCGGAAATCGATGATGGAGTTGGTCGCCACCTGGAAGCAGTAGCCGATGGTGATCATCTCGACTATGAGCCAGAAGAAGTTAACGCAAACGACTACAACAGAGAAGAATTTGCTGAACAGATGGCTCTGGTACCTGAGCTTGATAAAATCTGTAATGCTTGTTAAATTATAGACCTTACCCCATATCCACACGTTCGATGCCATGAAGTACATGGTGATCATGCCGCCTATGGAATAGATGCCGAGGTACAGCACAAAGATGCCGAGGTCGGCGGCGTTCGCGACCCAGCCTGTGTAGATGGCGCCGACGTACCACGCGCCTACGTATGAGAAGCAGACAAGGATCCAGCCGAGGTTCCTGCCGCCGACGGCGTATTGCTCAACGCTGTCCTGCGTCACGTGGAATTTGCGGATGATGATGGCGTTCGCTACGAGAAACGCGACGATGATGCCTATTACGAGAGGTGCATTAGTAGTCAATTTTCTCACCCCTTTCGCGCATTTCCTTTTCCTTTTTCGCGAGCTTTCGGTCGGTGGTGAACATCAGGCAGAGCCCGAGGCATATCAGCACCTGCACGAGCACGATATTGAAAACCGAGAACGGCGCACCCAAAACATATGGCTCGATGTGATCCCAGATCGGCTGTATCGCCGCGCCAGTTATATAGATAATGATTGCGAGAAAGTATATTGCCCATTTGATGTAAAGCTGTTTTCTTTTCTTGGTCATAGGACTAGATCTCCTTCCTTGTAACGTGCATATAATAGATGGTTTCGAGCTGTGCCGTGATCATGGACCGTGCAAGGGGCCGATTGGGCGGCCTGGCTTGCACGGTCCGAACGCCCTGTTATTCCTTGTAGAGATTCGCGAACAGGGAGCAGTAGAATTCGCAGGCGCAGCCATACGACTCTTTTTTGAGCGGCGAAACAAGATCCGCTACGCTCGTGTAGGCGTCATGCCCGACGCGGATTTTCTCGTCGCCGATCTTGGAGATGATATCCGCTTTGGTGGTCGGGTAGTCTATGGGCGCCATAGCCTTGTGCATGTAGTGCATGTCGGCTGTGAACGGATTGCCTTCAATTTTATAGAAAAACATGGTTTGCCTCCTTCTTTTTCTTTGGCTGCGGCATCAATATTTGTACGCGTTGTACGGCATGTTCGGCTGGCCATACCCGTCGTCGTCGGGGTTGGACGCGCCCCTGTACCGATAGGTGTACATCGGGTTGGCGTGAACCGCCTGTTTGCGCATGTGGTCTATGATGCCCGGGTAGAGGTCGGCTTTGATGACATAGGGAATGCCCGTCGGCGCCTGGATGATCTCTGTACCGTCGGGATTGTATATGCAGCTCTCGCCGAAGTAATTGTAGTACTCGTCCATGCCCGCCGTGTTGCAGCTTACGACGTATACCTGGTTGCAGTAGGCGCCCGCCTTGTTGGTGATCTGCATGGCGCGGTCGAACGGCGCCATATAGTGCGACACGCGGACTATCACGTTCGCGCCGTTGACGGCGGCCTCGCGCCAGATCTCGGGATAGTCGCCGTCCGCGCAGATGATGATGCCTATCTTCGCGCCCTTCGGGCCGTCGGCCACGCCGCACGCGGAGCCCGCCTGCGTCGGCTCGCCTGGCGTCCATGGGTTCATCTTGACGTACTCATGCACGATCTCGCCCTCGTTGTTGACGAGTATGGCCGTGTTGTCGCAGAAGCGCCCGTCCTTCGGCTTTATCCACGGGTTGAATATGCCCCAGACGTTCAGCTCCTTGCATTTGTCTTTGACGCGCTGCACCTGCGGACCGTCGATATCTAGCAGGAACTCCGACCATTTGCCTGCGTGGTAGCCCTGGAACGCACATTCGGGGCTGACGAATAGGTCGAAGCCCGGGAAGCCTGCCGCCGCCTGGTCCATGCGGGCAATGATCTGGTCAACGTTCTCGTCGATCTGATCCCAGTTCGCCGCGCTCTTGGGGGCGAATTGGGAAACGACGACGCTCAGCGCTTCCGTTTCGATTTTTCCGTGCAAGGCATAGAAATTACCGATATTCATCCTGTTACCTTTCCTTTCTAAGACTCGTAAGCCTTCTTAAAGAGATACAAATAATCCTTGGCCGTAACCTCCCGTGGGTTGCTCGGCGTTGAAACGTTTTGCTCCGACGCTTCCGCCAGCGCGGGGAAGTCGTCCGGGTTGATGTCGGGCAGGTCCTTCATCTTGGGTATGCCGACATCCTCGCACAGGCTGCGGATCGCCTCCACGCCCTCCATGGCGGCGGCTTCGGGGTTCTTGCCATCCGTGTTCACGCCGAGGGCGCGCGCGACCTCCACGTGCTTCTTGATGTCAGCGGGGATGTTGAACTCCGTGACCGTCGGCAGGAACAGCGCGTTCGCGACGCCGTGCGGCGTGTCGTAGCGCCCGCCCAGCGCCTCCGCCATGCAATGCACCGCGGCAACGTCCGCGTAGCCGAACGCTATGCCCGCGATGGTGCTGCCCAGCATCATGCCCGTGCAGGACTCGATGTCGGGGGCGGCGACCGCCTTGCGCAGGTTCTTGATGATGAGGTCTATCGCGTATATCGCGTAGGCGTCCGTATGCGGGTTCGCCACGTTGCAGGTATAGGCCTCGACCGCGTGAGTCAGCGCGTCCACGCCTGTTGACGCCATGATGTGGGACGGCAGGTTCAACAGCACGGACGGATCGACGAGCGCGACCGCCGCCGCCGCTTTCGGGTCGAATATGTTCAGCTTCACATGCGTCGTCGTGTCGGTGATGACCGCGAACGGCGTAACCTCGCTGCCCGTGCCCGCCGTGGTCGGCACGCAGATGAGCGGCGTTATCGGGCGCTCCAAAAGCTGGAAGCCGCACCAATCCTGCACCGAGCCGCCGTGCGTGAGCAGCGTCCCGATGCCCTTGGCGGTATCCATAGAGCTTCCCCCGCCGACCGCGATCAGCACGTCGGCGCCCGCGTCCTTGGCGGCGCGGTAGCCCTCCTCTACATGTACGTCCCTGGGGTTTGGCACGATCTGGTCGTAAAGCTCATAGGCGATCCCCGCCGCGTCAAGGCTTTCCTCGACGGGCTTCGTCAGCCCCGCGCCGATAACGCCTTTGTCCGCGACTAGCAACACTTTTGTCGCGCCCAAGGCCTTTGCTTCCTCGCCCGCGGTTTTCACCACGCCCTCACCGAACTCTATTCTGGTCGGCAAGGAAAAAGAATAAGTTGATAAAGTCATTCGTTCACCTCTCTTGCTGCCATGCTGCCCTCGGGCGGCGGGACGGAGCCCCTGCCCGCAGGCAACCTTGCTGATGATAACTTATGGTTGCCAATCACACCAAATAGCAAGCCGTGTGCCAACCATATTCGGGCACGGCGGGAAGGCGCGGGTTTTCAATCAAAGTTTTTTTTGTAAAATGGATTATTGTTTAAAGCTACGGCAGTATCAAGCATTTTGCGCCCCGTCTCGCACAGTAAATCTCCAATAACATGTATCGTTACGATACATTAGTCCGTTATAATGTATCATTACGATACAATTATCGAGCTTTTGTCGGTAGGGGCATTGAAATATGGTGGGCGGTAGTGTATTATTATGGGACATAAATGAATCCGCCGCTGTGAAAGGAGTTGGGCAGGCTATGTCAGTCAATCCGTTCTACAATGTCGAAAACCCGGAGCTGATCGGCTACGAATACGCTTGGGTGGACTATTTCCGCAACAGCGTGTGCAACGCCGACATCATAGGGCAGAGGATTTGCGAGTCGTGGGGGCGCTGTGGCGAGGCGGGTCTTTCTGGCGCCGCCGACGAGAACGACGCGACGCCATGCCCTGTGGCGGAGTTCGAGGAGCGGCTTTCGCGCAACACGAACTACCTGAAAATCGCGGACACCATCATAGACAGCATCATAAACACCCTGAAAGAGCAGCGCATAGCCGTGTATATCGTTGACGCCGACGGAGTGGTGCTGCGCCTGCGCAGGAAAGGCGACGAGGAACGGTATCTGGGGGACATTCGCGCCAACCTGCGGGAGAGGGCGGCAGGGACGAACTGCGTCGATTTCGCGCTGAGATACCTCGAAGCGGCGAGCGTCATAGGCGCGCAGCATTACTACCAGCGCTACCACAAATACGCGGGGTATGCCGCGCCAATCCGCGACGTGGACGGCAAGATCAGGGGGGCTATCGGCATATTCGTGCGGCTCGAAAACATGAGCGAATACATGAGGTCGGTCGCGGCCGCGGCCGCAGCCGCCATCGAAAACGGCATAGGCGTGTTCCGCAGCCACGCCATCATAGAGCGGCAGAACAAGGAAAAACAGGATGTTCTTGACTCTATAACAGACGGGATCATCTACCTGGACAAGAACCGCAACATCTCCTATGTCAACCTGAAATTCCTAGAATACTGCGCGGTGGGCAAGGACAAGCTCATAGGGAAAAACATCAGCTCCGTGAACATGCGCCCGAAGATAGACGTGCTGCTGCGCGAGTCCAACACGCACGTCAACCTGCCCGTCAAGATCATTGGCGAGGAAAAATCCTGGCGGGCCCTGCTCAACCACCACCCTGCGAACAGCAGCCGCGAATGGGAGAACGAGATACTGATCTTCACCGCCACCGACGAGGTGGCGGAGATGGCGAACGCCATATCGCGCGAGGGCGACCTCTTCACCTTTGAAAGCATTGTTGGCGCATCCACGGAGATACTCAGCCGCGTAGACGACGCCAAGCGCGCCGCCGACTACGGCGCGAGGGTGATCTTGGAGGGCGAGAGCGGCACGGGCAAGGAGGTGTTCGCCCAGGCGATACACAGCAGGAGCGCACGCTCCGACGAGCCGTTCGTCGCGGTGGACTGCGGCGCTATACCGCACGAGCTGATTGAGAGCGAGCTGTTCGGCTATGAGGAAGGCGCATTCACGGGCGCGAAGAAAGGCGGCATGGAGGGCAAGTTTGAGCAAGCGCACAACGGTACGCTGTTCCTGGACGAAATAGGCAACCTGCCCCTCGACATGCAGGCAAAATTATTGCGCGTGCTTCAAGACAGCCTTGTCACGCGGGTAGGGGGGCGGCAGCCGACGCGGGTGGACGTTCAGATCATCGCCGCGTCCAATCTCGACCTGCAGAAGGAAACCGAGAAAGGGACGTTCCGCGAGGATCTCTACTACCGCTTGAACGTCGTGCATATCAACATCCCGCCGCTGCGCGACCGCAGGGAGGACATACCATTCCTGGTAGACGAGTTCATCTCGAAAAACCGCGCGAGGAGCAGTATACGCGCCGTGGACGAATCCGCGATGCGCGCCATCTGCAATTACTCGTGGCCCGGCAATGTCAGGCAGCTGCACAATGTTCTCGAACGGATTCTCATATTCGCGGACGGAGGCAGAATAACTGTGGACATGCTACCGAAGAACATCCTCGAAAACGCGGACGATTTCGCGCGCGAGGATTTCCGCACCGACAATATCGACGACCTCGGCACGGTGAGCGCGCGCTACGTCAACAACGTGTACGGCAGGTTCGGCGGGAACATCAAGCGCACCGCGGAAGCGCTGAACATCAGCCGCTCGACCGTCTACCGCATGCTGCGCGGCGCGGGGTATCTGTCGTGACGGGGGAGAACATATACGACCTCGTTATACGCGGCGGGCAGGTGGCGGACGTGGTGAACGAGACATTCTCCGCCGTGAACATAGGCATCGACGGCGACCGCATAGCCCGCATAACGGAGGCGGGCATAGACGGCCGCGCCGAGATAGACGCGGAGGGCATGGTCGTGTCCCCTGGGTTCATAGACTTCCATTCCCACGTGGACGGCAATATGTACTCGGCGGAATGCATGGCGCGCCAGGGCGGCACGACGACCATCGGCGGCGAGCGCAACCTGAACAGCCACGTCTTCCGCAGGATATACCAAGAGGGCTTTCTCATCAACCAGGGCTACGCCATATCGCATTCGTTCGTGCTGAGAAACGCGGCGGGCGTGGCGCCGAACGAGCCGGCGACATCACAGCAGGTGCGGGCCATGGCGAACCTGGCGAAGCAGTTTCTGGAACAGGGCGCTTTTGGGATCGCGTTCGGGCTGGAACTGATACCGGGCACGTCATATGAGGAGCTGCGCGGGCTTTCGGAGGTGGCGGCCGAATACGGGCGGCCTATACTGGTACACCTGCGAAAGGACGGGCTGGAAGCCCTGCAATGCTTTGACGAAATCCTACGGGTCTGCGAGGAAACGGGCGCCAGCGCCCAGATCCTGCAACTCATGTATATGGTGGGGATCAATGACGCTATGGAGAACGCCCTCGGAATACTGGACGGCGCACGCGCGAAAGGGCTGGACATAACAGCGGACACCTGCCTGTATGACGCGTTCTCCGTTTGTATCGGCACGGGCGTTTTCGACGAGGGCTGGGAGAAGGAATACGGCGGCGCGTCCGTAACAGACCTGCTCATATCGTCAGGCATACACAGCGGTGAATACTGCGACGAGAACCTGTTCAGGCTGCTCAGGCGCGAGTACCCCGAAACACTGATATCCGCGTTCGTCTGCAACGAGGACGCCATCCTGTCGGCGCTGAAAAAGAACTACGTCTACGTATCCACGAACGCGGCGGACGGCCCGCACTACATGAACGTAGGTTCGCCCGAAATATCAGGCACGTTCCCAAGGCTTCTCGGAAAATACGTGCGCCAGGAGAACGTCTTGACCTTGATGGAAGCGCTCAGGAAGATAACCATACTGCCAGCGCGGCGGTACGGGCTAACAGGCACGGGCTCGATAGAGGAGGGGAAGGCGGCGGACATAGTGGTGTTCGACGCCGAAAGCGTGATAGACCACGCG
>JAIRPC010000117.1 GCA_031257215.1 Eubacteriales Family XIII. Incertae Sedis bacterium | reverse complement strand
TTCTTCATAGGCTCTATCGTCTTTTCGACGAGGTGCGACGTGAGCTGGTCGAACTTCGCGCGCGTCACGTCCATGTTCAGGTGGAGCGGGCCCGCGTCGCTGACCGTGATGAACGGCAGGTTGATATTCGCCTGCTGCTGCCCCGAAAGCTCTTTCTTGGCTTTCTCCGCCGCCTCTTTCAGGCGTTGCAGCGCCATCTTGTCCTGGCGCAGGTCAATGCCGTTCTCTTTCGCGAAGCTGTCCGCGATGAAATTCATGAGCGCGTCGTCGAAATCGTCGCCGCCGAGCCTGTTGTTGCCGTTCGTCGCAAGCACTTCAAACACGCCGTCGCCCAGTTCGAGGAGCGACACGTCGAACGTACCGCCGCCGAGGTCGTACACGAGTATCTTGTGGTGCTCGGTATCCTTGTCCAGCCCGTATGCCAGCGACGCCGCCGTCGGCTCGTTGATGATGCGCTTCACGTCGAGCCCCGCTATCTTGCCCGCGTCCTTGGTCGCCTGCTTTTGGCTGTCCGCGAAATACGCGGGTACTGTGATGACCGCCTCCGTTACGCTCTCGCCGAGGTAGGCCTCCGCGTCGGCTTTCAGCTTGCCGAGTATCATTGCGGAGATATCCTGCGGCGTGTACGGCTTGCCGTCGATCTCCACCTTGTAGTCCGTGCCCATCTCCCTCTTGATGGATGAAATGGTGCGGTCGGGGTTCGTGATGGCCTGGCGCTTCGCCGTTTCGCCCACCAGGCGCTCACCGTTCTTCGCGAAGCCCACGACGGACGGCGTGGTCCTGTTGCCCTCAGCGTTTGGTATGACGACGGGCTCGCCGCCCTCCAACACCGACACGCAAGAGTTTGTTGTTCCCAGATCGATTCCTATAACTTTTCCCATAATTTTGTCCCTCCAAAGACAGTATTTATTTTATGTAATAACCAATAATTTTGCGATCCTATATCACAAGCGCGTAGGTTTTTTTTCGCAGGCTGCGTGCTTTTGTGCAGGCTCTGCATAAAGGCGCGCAGGATGCGGAAAAATAACAAGCACCTATTTTGCTACTACCACAGTCGCGGGGCGCAACACCTTGTCTTTCATCTTATAGCCCTTCTGCACCACGTCGGTCACCTTGCCGCTCTCGTAGTCCTTCGACTCCATCATCTGCACGGCGTTGTGTACATTCGGGTCGAAATCCTCGCCGAGCGCGGGTATCTCCTCTACGTCGTTGCGTTCAAGGGCGTTCACGAGCTGATCCTTTATCATTGCCATGCCCTCTATAAATTTGTTGTCCGCGCCCTGCCCCGCGTCCTGGGCTATCGCCCTTTCGAAATTGTCAATAACTTCGAGCAGGTCGGTCGCGAATTTGCTGTTGGCGTAGGCGTAGATGTCGGATTTCTCCTTTTCCGTGCGCTTTTTGAAATTCTGGAAGTCTGCGGCAAGCCGCATATACCGTGCGTCTCCGTCCTCTTGCGGCTCCTCCGCGGCAGCTGCCGCTACCGCCGCGTCGTCCGTTTCAGGCGTGGCTTCCGAATCCGCGGCCGCTTCCGCGCAGGCGGACTCATCCAAGTCCGCGCCCTGCCCTGCGCTTCCCTTGCCGCGCTTTGGCTCGGTGCCGCCCGGCGCGTTCGCCACCCTGCCTTTTTTGTCGCTTGCTTTTTCGTTTGCTTTCACAGACTACTTTTCCTTTCCTTTCCCCTCGCCATCTTCAAGCATCCTGAAACTGCGGTCGAGGTTCTTTGTCATATATTCGATAACGGACGTTATCTCGCCGTACCTCATGCGCGTCGGACCTATGACGCCTAGCTTGCCGACATAGTAGCCCCCCACATGGTAGGTGGCGGATATGATACTGCTGTCGGGCATTATCTCGCCTGGGTTCTCGCCGCCGATCGTGATGGTGATGCCGTCGTCCCTCCGCGATATGGTGGCCGTGAAATCGTCCTTGTGGTCCACCATAGATAGGAAGTCCCGCGCCCGCTCAACGCTGTTGAACTCAGGGTGCGAAAACATGCGCGTCATCCCTTCAAGGAACAGCTGAACCCTGTACATATCCTCCTGCATGGTCGCAAAGGACGTGAGGTTCGTCAGCTCGGACAACAGCTCGCTCGCGTGGCGTATCGTCTTTTCGAGCTCGTTGATGTTCGCGTTCAGCGTCGCCCTGATCCTCTTTTTCTCTGACTCCGCAAGCTCGTATTTCTCCATGAGCTTGTTCACGTAGAGCCTGTACGCCTTGTCGGACGGCACGCGCCCGGCCGAGGTGTGCGGATGCGTCAGATAGCCCATATCTTCAAGATCGGCCATCTCGTTCCTGATGGTCGCGGGGCTGATGCCCATGTCGTATTTCCGCGACAGCGTCCTCGAACCCACCGGCTCCGCCGTGAGAATGAAGTCCGACACTATCGCCTGCAATATTTGTAATTTCCTCTCGGTCAGCTCCATCTATTCCTAACCCTTGCGCTTTCTGTTGTTAGCACTCTCATCAGGTGAGTGCTAACGCCTATATCCTATTATACACCGTAGGCGAAGAATGTCAACGGTGTTCGGGGATATTTTTTATTC
>JAIRPC010000115.1 GCA_031257215.1 Eubacteriales Family XIII. Incertae Sedis bacterium | reverse complement strand
CGAATATTCTCCTAATCATGACTGAATAATACCTCTCTGAAAGGAATTGTTGCCGAAATCTGAAAATTTTGAATTGTAACTACATTATTCAATATATAACTATAATACCTTATCGCGGCTAGGAATACAAGGGGGAATTCCGATAAATCGCCCTAATCCGCCCTAATAATTACAATAGCCCGCCAGACTCCCCATTCGGTCAAACAGCGGGCTTCCTGTCAGGGCAAACAAAGGGCAAAACAATGGAAGCCGAAACAAATCGGCTTCCATATATACGCCTACGCGGCGAACAGCTGCAGCCTGCTATGCTCGCCCTAGAGGAGCTACTTGAGCTTGTGTATCAGCAGCCCGCTCCTCAGCTTCGGCTCGAACCATGTTGACTTTGGCGGCATGATAAGGCCTGCGTCGGCTATGTCCATCAAATCGTCCATGGTCGTAGGATATAGCGCGAAAGCGGCTTTCATGTCGCTGCGCGTTCGCGCTTCAAGCTCCGCCAGCCCCCTGATGCCGCCGACGAAATCAATGCGCGAATCCGTGCGCGGATCATTGATGCCAAGTATGGGGGCAAAGACGTTGTTCTGCAAAATCGACACATCAAGCCTGCTGACGGGATCGGAATCGTCCCAGGTGCCTGATTTCGCAGTCAGCACGTACCATTTTTCCTCCAGAAAAAGAGAGAATTCGTGCTTCCGCCTGGGTCCTGGAAGATCTTCGCCGACATACTCGGAAACCTCAAACGCCTCCTTTAGCTTTTCGATAAACTCATCCGCGCTAAGTCCGGCCAAGTCGCGCACAACCCTGTTGTAATCCAGTATGCGCAGCTGGTCGGATGGGAATATGACCGCAAGGAAGCTGTTGTATTCTTCCTCTCCCCCGAACGCCGGGTTTTCCTCGCGCCGTTTCATGCCTACCCTGACGGCTGACGCGCACCTGTGGTGGCCGTCGGCAATGTAAAGCGCATCGATATCGTTGAATATTTTTTCGATCACAGCGACAGCGTTGCCCTCTACCACCCAAATTTTGTGCCCAATGCCATCATCCGAAACAAAATCGTATAGGGGCTCGCTGTTGTCCATACATTCCTGCATGGCTGCGCTCAACTCCATCTGGGGGCGGCAGGTCAAGAAGATAGGCCCTGTATTCGCGTCCAGCACGTCCACGTGGCGTATTCTATCCGCTTCCTTCTCTGCCCTCGTCAATTCATGCTTCTTGATGCTTCCTGACAGATAGTCGTCAATGGACGGACAGCCTACAAGGCCCGCCTGCGATTTGCCGTCCATTGTGAGCATATATATATAGAAGCGCGGCTTCGGATCCTGGATGAATATGCCGTCGGCCGTCATGCGGTCGAGATTTTCCTTTGCCCTTGCGTACACAGCCGCGTCGTAGGGGTCGATCCCTTCGTCAAGGTCTATTTCGGCCTTGTCTATGTGAAGAAAGGAATAAGGCGCGTCGACCGCCATGGCGCGCGCCTCTGCCGATGTCATGACATCATATGGCAATGCCGCCACTTGCTTTTCAAATCCCGCTGCTGGCCGAAGGGCCTTGAATGGTTTTACTCTTGTCATTTCTTCCTCCTGTACATGAAATCATTCCAAGCCGAACTGCTCGGCAATATGCTTTACCGTTTCTTCTCCAACCCGTGCCTGGGCCTCAATTGTGGACGCCCCAATATGGGGGGTCATGGAGATCCTTGGATGCCGAAGTATGCGTTCGTCGGCTGGCGGCTCTTCGGAATAAACGTCAAGCGCTATCCCCGCCACCTTCCCGCTGTCAAGCGCCGCCAGCATATCGTCATTGGGTATCAAGCTGCCGCGCGCGGTATTGACGACAAACACGCCGTCCCTCATTTTTGCGAATTCGGCTGAGGTTATGACGGGGCTTTCGCTTTTTGGCATATGGAGCGATATAAAATCCGATACGGCAAAGAGCTCGTCGATATCGACATGCTTGTAGGGCTCGTTTTCGGGCTTGTGTCCGCTGCGGTTAGTGTAGACGACCTTCATGCCAAGCGCCGTTGCCTTTGCTGCCACAGCCTTGCCTATGCGCCCAAGCCCAATGAGGCCTAACGTTTTGCCGAAAAGATCTATTCCCTTGTATGCTTTCTTTTCCCATTTGCCCTCGCGCATAGTCACATTGGCCTCGTGGATATGGCGCGCTAGCGCGAATATATGTGCTATGGCCAGCTCAGCGACCGACTCGCTCGAGGCGCCGGGCGTATTCTTCACCTCTATGCCATGCGATCTCGCATATTCGACATCTATATTGTCCGTGCCTACGCCACCGCGCACAATGAGCTTCAAGCGGCCTGTTTCAAGGGCGGCATCAATTATTGGCTCACGCACCTTAGTGGCCGATCGGACGACGAGGGCATCACATTCCTTGACGATCTGCGCCAGCTCATCAAGCTCATAGAAATGTTCTGTCAGCTCACATCCCAACGCCCTCAATGAATCCGCCGCCGAGCTATCAATGCCATCAGTTACAACAACTCTCACCAAGATATTCACCTCCTGTTATTATCTGCCGCGATAAGTCCATCGCGGCATCCTATACAATCTCAAATGCCTAATCACGCCAACACATCAGCAAGGCGGTCGATCTCATGAACGGCCTCGTCGTCGTTGAAGCAATATTTCATATCTGTGAAGCCCGACCTCAGAGCGGCGACTTCGGCGGCAATGTCCTTGCCGCGCAGCAGCAGATCCGCAATGAGCTTGGCGGCCTGGCCAAATTCATCCTTTCCGAATCCGAAGCGGGTCATCTCTGAAACGCCCAGGCGAAGCGCACCTGAAGCGGTGAAGCCCTCCTCGTCAGGAGTGGCCTGGTAGTTAACTATAATATTGTTTTCCTCAAGCTTTTCCGCTATCTCGGCACCGGCAGAATACCCGACCCTTACTATCACCTGATGCGTTTCCGTGTAGGATATGGCGGGATCGCCCGCGACATCAAGCCCGGCATCCGCCAGAGCCTTTGCAAAGGACTTCGCGTTTTCAATGACATTTTTCTGGTACTCGTCCTTGAAGCAGTTCATCTCGTACGTAGCCATCAGTAGGCCGACCAACGTGCCGAGGTGATGGTTGCTCACGCTGCCAGGGAATACGCGGTTCTCAATGGCCTCCCACAGATCGTATTTGGTTTCTCCCTCCTTGTAGTTTGACGCGATAACGCCGCGCTGTGTGCCGAAGAAGGTCTTATGCGTCGAGCCTGTGACTATCTCGGCGCCCTCCGCAAAGGGTTCTTGGAAATATTTCCCAGTAAGCCCCAACACATGAGCCATGTCATACATTATGACCGTCTCAACATCCAGCTCGTCCACTATGCGCCGCACCTCGCTGACAGGCTCCTTGTGCAGCACCATGCTCTTGCCCAGGATGATCAGCTCGGGGCGATACTGCTCTATCAGCTTCGCCGTTTCTTCAATATCGACCTTGTAGGGGTTGTCCGCGCACACGGGGAAGTTCACGAGCGCGGGTTTTTCGGTAAGCGGATCCACCGCTATGTAGTCGTGGAGCGCACCCATCGGCTGTGCGCTCAAATGCCCGCCGCGGATAATATGGTTGTTCAGCACGTAACCCAGGCGCGCCGCTTCAGTCTTGCGGTCGGCACGGTTCTTGAAATCCATAAGGGCGCTAAACACGGCGGTATTCGCCATTTGCCCGCTAGTGGCACGGATTTCCGCCTCGCCGCACCCGAAATATTTTTTCATCTCCTCCGACAGCAGCTGCTCCACCCTATGGATAAATTTGGTACCATGGTAATAGAACACGTCGAAATCGTAGAAAGACTTCATTTTCTTGTGCTCCGCGTAGCGAAAAGACGGATCCAGTATGGAAAGCAGGCTTGATGCCCTGGAGTGGGATTGCTCCGACGGTATCAGGTTGATGCACTCGGTCTGCCTCCAAAGGTGGTTTGAGATCCCTTCCCGTATCAAATTCAAAGCCTTGCTCTTATAATCAGCGGAGATATCCACCTCCTCAACGTCCTTGTCCTTGCCGTATATGATGGCGCGGGAATACGGGGGCGCGTCGCTTCTCAGGTGCCATTCCACTATCACGCCGCCCTCAGCTCTGCCCCTTATGTCGATCTCGATCCGGTCATCAGGCAAAAGGTCGCTCGAAACAAGCGCCAGCCCAATGAACCGCCTGTCCACCTCGTCCGTGAACTCCGTGGCAAGCCCGGCGCCTGCCGTCTTGTAGTACGGCACCATGCTGCCGCTAGTCACAAAGCCGATATCGTCGCCGTTGCGGGTTATCCTGCAGCCTGCCCGGGGAATCCCCTTGCCAAGCATGGCGAAGGGCTTGACCATGCGCGGCAAATCCGAAATGTCATCGAAGTGGCGCGTAAAGATGCGCTCGAATGCTTCGTGCTGCCTGCTCAGTGCCGCCCTGCCGACAAAATCGCCCTTTGTTTCCGCAAAGCTTACCGCGAATTTGGCCATTGGGATGGCATACACGGGGATCTCTTTGCCGTCCGCATCCATCCCCAGCTCATGCCCATAGAGAGGCAGCCCCGCTTCAAGCCGCAGGGTGTCGCGCGCGCCCAACCCTACAGGCTTCGCGCCGCGCTCCACAAGCTCCCTCCACATCGGCGGGGTATCCTCCGCATTCATGAACAGCTCATAGCCTATGGCCTCCCCCGTGTAGCCTGTCTTTGCGACCCACACCTCAACGCCGTTAAGCATGACGACGTTCAGCGCGTTGCGCAGCGGCTCAGTCAGAATGGGGCTGTCGGCGAGAGAAAGCAAAATCCCCTTTGACTCAGGGCCCTGTATGGATATCATGCCGATCTCCTCGGAGCGGTCTTCCAGCCTTGCGTCAAAGCCGCCTATGACATCTGAAAGGTAGGCGATATCTTTCTCCGCGTTCGCGGCATTTACGACAAGCAGGTAGTTGTCCTCAAAAAACCTATACAGGTATGCATCGTCAAGCGCGCCACCCGTCTCGGTAGGTACCAGCGTGTATTGGGACTCGCCAACATCCAGAGCATTTACATTATTTGTCAATACATGTTGCAAAAACTCCGCCGCCTGCGGCCCGTACACAACGAACCTGCCCATATGCGATATATCGAACAGACCCGCGCTGCGGCGGGCCGCAAGGTGCTCCGAAACAATGCCGTCCGAATAGTTGACGGGCATGTTATAGCCGCCAAAATCGACCATCTTGCCGCCAAGACGAACATGTTCATCATATAGAACCGTCTTCTTCAAGTTTTCCATAAGAACCATCTCCTCACCATTCCTTAAACAATACCGAGGCTTACCCTTGCCAGACCAACACGGGTTCCTTGGCGGCCTTCAGCTCATCAATGCGGCGCACCAGCGCCGTAGTGGGCGCTTCCAACAATATGTCGGGGCACGACACGGCCTCGTCCGCCACCCGCAGCATAGCTTCCGCAAAGCTGTCCAGGGTTTCAAGGCTCTCGGTTTCCGTAGGCTCGATCATGATGGCGTTCTCGACAATAAGCGGGAAATAGATCGTCGGCGGATGATATCCGAGATCAATGAGCCGCTTCGCCACATCCAGCGTCCGTACGCCTCCCTGCGCTTCCGCGAGCCCGTCAAGCACGAACTCATGCTTGCAAACCACGTCATAGGGCAGCTTGTATTTGCCTTTCAGCAGCTCTTTCAGATAGTTCGCGTTCAATACCGCTGTTTCGGACGCGCTCTTGAGGCCGTCGCCGCCCATGGTCTTTATATAACACCATGCACGGACAAGGACGCCTATGCTGCCATAGAAGCTGCGCACCTTGCCGATGCTGTTTTCGCCTGCGGCTTCCAGCGTGTAGAAATCGCCTGACCTGGCAACAACAGGCCCTGGCAGATATGGCGCGAGCGCAGCCGAAACGCCTATGGGACCTGCGCCAGGGCCGCCGCCGCCGTGTGGCGTAGAGAACGTCTTGTGCGTGTTCACATGAACCACGTCAAAGCCCATGTCGCCGGGGCGGGCGTATCCCATTATGGCATTCATGTTCGCGCCGTCATAGTAAAGCAGGCCTCCCGCCGAATGCACCATGTCGGCGATCTCGCCGATCCGCGTTTCAAACAGGCCCAGCGTATTTGGGTTCGTGAGCATAAGACCCGCGGTCTTGTCGTCCAGGGCGGCGGCGAGCGCATCAATGTCCACCGTGCCGTCCGCTGCGCTTTTTATCTGTACGATCTCAAAGCCGGCCTCCGCCGCGCTGGCGGGGTTCGTGCCATGCGACGAGTCGGGCACAATAATCCGCTTGCGATCCGCCTGCCCGTTCTTCTCATGCCATGCCTTGAATATCATAAGCCCCGACAGCTCGCCATGAGCCCCTGCGGCAGGCTGCAGGCTGAACTGCGCCATGCCGGTAATCTCGGAAAGCATTTCGCCCAGCTCGTACATAAGCCGCAACACCCCCTGCGCGTCGGACTCGGGCTGGCAGGGATGCAAGCCGCAAAACGCTTCCATCGCCGCGGCATCCTCGTTTATTTTCGGGTTGTACTTCATGGTGCAGGAGCCTAGCGGGTAAAACCCGCCGTCCACGCCGTAGTTCTCCTGGGACAGCCGCGTGAAATGGCGCACGGCTTCGGGCTCGCTGACACGTGGCAGCACAGGTTCGTCAGCGCGCGCCAGCTCCTCAGGTATGGCGTCCTTGGAAAAATCCCCCTCCACGCCTGTGTCAGGCAAAAGGTATCCCTCCTTGCCGTCAGACGAAATCTCAAAGATCAGCTTGTCGTAATGTTTTGCCATTCCATCCTCCTTAATACGCCGCGCGCAGGGCGGAAACAAATCCGTCAAGCTCTTCGCGGGTGCGCTTCTCCGTCACGCATACGAGCATGGCGCCGAGGCCATCTCCAGCTGCG
Organism: Eubacteriales Family XIII. Incertae Sedis bacterium; assembly: GCA_031257215.1. Taxonomy (GTDB): domain Bacteria; phylum Bacillota; class Clostridia; order Peptostreptococcales; family Anaerovoracaceae; genus JAIRPC01. Next base: position 14,265 of record JAIRPC010000115.1, on the reverse strand, counting down.
TCTGCCGCAGGCAACAGCCCGTCAAGCGCAAGTCCGCCCACATAGCCCGCAGCTTGCAGCGCGGCCTCAGCCCGCGCGGTATCGCCAGGCAGGGCAAAGGCGAATTCGTCAAAGAACGGCCCGCTGTACAATGCCTTAAAGCCTGCCGCCTCAAGCTGCGCCTTGAGATAGCGCGCACCGTCCATGCTGCGCTTCGCCGCTTCTTTCAGCCCGTCCGCACCTAGAAGCGAAAGATATATGGTCGCTGACAAAGCGTTGAGCCCTTGGTTGGAGCAGATATTGGACGTGGCCTTCTCGCGGCGGATATGCTGCTCGCGCGCCTGAAGCGTCAGCACAAATGAGCGCTTTCCATCCATATCGACCGACTGTCCGACAATGCGCCCCGGCAGCTTTCGCATAAGCGGCGCCTTGACCGCCATAAAGCCGAGCCATGGCCCGCCATAGCACATAGGGATGCCGAAAGACTGGCCCTCGCCAACGGCGATATCCGCGCCTGAGGCGCCTGGGCTCTTCAAAACGGCAAGCGAAAGGGCATCCGACGTATAAGCTATGTACAGCGCCCCTTTGCCGTGGGTGATGTCCGCCGCCGCCGCCGCGTCTTCTATAAGGCCAAAAAAGTTCGGGGACTGCACGACGACGCCGCACACGTCATCCCCTACAAGCGACGAAAGCGCTTCCATGTCGGTGACGCCTTGCTTCGCAGGCACGGAGACAGGCTCTATGGAATTGAAGCGGGCGTATGTGTCTATAACCCTGCGCGTGTCGGGGTGGAGCGTTTCGGATACCAGCACCCTGCCGCGCCGTGTCTGCCGCGCCGCCATGATGACTGCCTCCGCACACGCGGACGCGCCGTCGTACATGGATGCGTTCGCGACATCCATGCCCGTCAGCGACGCGATCATTGTCTGGAACTCAAAGATCGCCTGCAGCGTACCCTGGCTTATCTCTGGCTGATAAGGGGTATACGCTGTATAAAATTCGGAACGGCTCGTCATATGCCTTATGACCGACGGGATAAGCCTGTCGTAGGCGCCGGCGCCCAAAAAGCATGGGCGGCAGCTCGCGGGCGCGTTTTTTGCGGCCAATGCCCCAAGCTCTTTCATAAGCTCATGCTCCGACATAGGCTTCCCCAGATCCAAGCCCTCCTTAAGGCGGATTTTCTCTGGGATGTCCTCGAACAGGACGGCCTCGCTCTGAACACCTATGCGCTCAAGCATACCCGCTCGGTCAGAGGGCGTTATTGGTATATAAACGCTCATCAACTACTCCTTTGTCAGTTCCGTATACGCGTCCGCGCGAAGCAGCTTGTCCAGCTCTCCCATATCCTCAAGCTCTATTTTTATCAGCCAGCTATCATACGCGTCGGCATTCACCTTCTCGGGGGATTGCTCCGCCGAATCGTTCTTTTCCGCAACCGTGCCGGACACAGGCATCAGCAAATCGGACGCGGTCTTGATGGATTCAACAACGCCAAAAACCTCGCCTGCCGCGAACCTGCTGCCCGCATCAGGCAATTCGATATACGCGATATCCCCGAGATGCCCTTGCGCAAAATCTGTAATGCCAACAAAACCGACATTGCCGTCTACGCGCAGCCATTCATGATCTTCCGTGTAATATAGCTCGTCCAATACTTTTGCCATTTTTCTACCTCCTAGTCAATGCAGTAAACAAAAAAAGCAAGACAAATATATTGCCTTGCACTCTGTCCTTTTGCCTGAGAGCATCGCCGCGCTGCGGCTTTCTCCTTCGGCGCCTCTTGGTCTTTTCAGAGTCCCATCCGATAGCGATATTTTTGCCTGAAAGCTTCTGTCGCTGTTTGGCTCACAGCTCCATTTCCCCTTCGGCTACCGTTCGTCGGTATCTCACGCCATCTTCACCTGGAAATGATTCAATTGCTGTTATTGTATCACAAAACAAAAATGGCGCAAGCCCTTTTTGCCAAATATTATTTTTTTTTCGGCGGCCAGGCTCAGCACGCCACCTTGAAAACAACATAGTCGTCATAGCCGACAAGGATCTTGTGGTAGCCCGTGAGCGAAGCGTTCACCTCATCGTCGCCGGTATCCACGTACAGCGGCTGTCCGAACAGGGAATTCATCTTGTCCTTTGAGGCGGCTATGATGATATTGTCCCTGCCAACCCTCTTGATAACTTCGGCACTGATCTGCTGGTTGCCGCGGCCAAACAGATAGCCCTGCCCCCCAATGACGGTGACAATGATCTTGGCTTTCGGGTATTCGCCAAGCGCGCCCAATATGTCCCGCTCGGCTGCGTCGTTCTTCACGATTTTGCGGTTTCGGAACAGGTCGATCCCAAGCAGCGTGTCGGGAAGCCCTACCGCGCCCATGATGCGCTTGGTGGTGGAGCCGCCACCGACTATATAGAGGGTGTCGTCCTCCAGGCTATCCGCAACGCAGCGGGACAGGAATTCAATAGAGCCGCTTTCGCTGTAGCCGCGGCCGCTCTTCAGGTTTTGCACCTTCTGCCCCGCATTGGGTACGCGCAGATAGCCGTACAGCTTGGCGTCCACCCTGTCCTCCCTGAAAAGCTCCTCGTCTATATCCATCACCTCGGACTCCCGAGTGTCCCTCACCCTCCCCTCGACGAACGAGGCGACAAGCTCCCCCGCCGAGCGGGGGTTGACCGCGTATACTGCCGAGTGTATCTTGCATCCGGCGGGAATGCCAAGCACGGGCACGCCATCCCCTACCGCATCCAGGATATTTCTCGCGGTGCCGTCGCCGCCGGCGAAAAGTATCAGATCGACGCCGACGGCCTTGAGCGCGACAGCGGCATCCATCGTGTCGCTTGCAGTCGTGCCGCCCTCCCCCAGCTCACCGATCACATGCGTCCTGAAAGGAAAGCCTTTCGCTATATCGCCGCCCATTGCGCCTGGCCATGTGTATATTTCTGCGGAATCCGCGTCTTCCAGCGACTCATGCAGTTTGCGCAAAGCAAGCTCCGCCTTGCGGTCGCTTTCGGGAACGGCGCCCAGCTCGCGTGCCCTGCGCTGCGTATCTATGCCGTCGCTTCCTTTAAGGCCGACCTTGCCGCCAATCCCCGCAACAGGATTTACTATTAGCCCTATTTTTTTCATGTTGCCTTACCTGTCTGAAACGCCTTGCGCGCATGGACGGCCGAAGCCGCCCATGTACGCGCTGGCGTGTAGCTATGACTATTACGGCTTACAAAGCTACATCCGATCAATATTCTTTTTCTCCGTCCGGCGTCATCATGTGTACAGACTGCTTCGGCCATTTCACGAACATCATCCATAGCCAAAGCGCAACGCCGATAGCGATATAAATGCCAAAATTCTTCCAGCTGCCGACACCCTGACCTAGCGTGCAAAGCACCGCTATGAATACAGCGATGCACAGAGCCACAACCCTAGTGACCATTCCGCCTTTCAGGTGATATGGGCTAACCCATTCGGGGTGAGTGATGCGCACGCGGATCGCGCTGATCATAGTTATGGCATATGCACAGGCGCATCCGAACGCCATGAGGTTGAAGAAATCGTTCACAAATGTCGTCGCGTTCATCAGCACGAGGAAGATAATGCTTATGGCCAACAGCAGAATGTTCGGCACGATAGGCTGTCCAAAGCGGTTCGTGCGCGCGAAAGCTGACGGCATGAAATTCTGGCGCCCCATGGCATACAGCAGGCGCACAGTCGATAGCCAGAAGCCGAGCAGGCAGGTGCCTATGGCGCAGAGGATTTCCAGAATGCCGAACACAAACGCCCACTGCGTCCAGCCCACGCTCTCAAACCATGTTATGGAGAGGAAATTGACCGTGGCGGTGCCGTTCGCGTCAAGCTGCAGAAGGTTTTCCCACGAATCCACCCCCGCTATTGCGAAGAAGAAAAGCGAATATACGACCCCGCAGGTTACGACAGAACCCCAGATAGCCTTGGTGCTATCCTTGACCTCGTAATCGCCCTCCTCGATCATCTGCGGGACGGTTTCAAAGCCGAAGAACGGCGTAATAATCAGGCCCAGGCCTATGACCCAGCCTGCGATATTGAAATCAGAGCCTGGTCCGTCGCCCAATATGGAGCGGAAGAACGGCGAATAGTTTTCGATGCTCCAGTGCCCTGAAACGATAATGGCGACTACGCTTATCAGACACCCCGCGACCGCGCCGACAAGCATGATAAGCTGTATTCTGCCAGCGATCTCGACGTTGAGCAGGCTTAAAACACAATATACGATAAGCACGGCCACGGCAATCAACACTATGATGCTGAAATCAGGCTCGATCTTTGCGGTCCTGCATATCCACTGGATGATCGCCATGACCGCCGCCGGCGGCACGGATATCCATGCTGCCATTATCAGCCATGCCGAGAAGAATCCGGCATGCTTGTTGAGCCCTATCGTGTTATACACCAGCTCGCCGCCGACATTCGGAAACATGGGCGCCAATTCGCAATAGACATACGCAATCGGTAAAATAAGTACGGTCATGAGTGCAAACGCCAGGAAGGTGCCTGGTCCCGCGTATGAAACGAATACAGTGTCCCAGTATCCAATAAATGTAAAAATTGCTCCTGTGGCAATAGCGTATACATAGATGAGCTTTAGGCTTCTCGACGCCAAGGCTGTCTGAGGCGTCACGTTAGTATTTTCTGAACTCGACATTTTTTTCTCTCCCTTCTATACAGAATTTTGGCTGATGGCCGCAGGGCGCTAGGCGCCCCGCAGCCTGCCAAAGCATTATTGTATGCAAATCAAACGCAGCCTGTAACCTGCGCCTAATCGACCTTGAACTTCTTCTTGAAGACCTTCCATGTGAGTGCCCATTTCTTCGGGTCATCCAGGTTCTGCTCGTTCTTGCGCTTGTGGATGGCGGAATTGTATGGGGCGTTCTTGACCAGGTCAGGATCCTTCAGCGCTTCGCCGACTACAGCCTTGACCACCTCTACATACTCCTCGATATCCTCTTTCGTATAGGTTTCGCAAGGCTCAAGCGTCATTGGCTCAGGAATGACCCACGGATGGTGGCTAGACCAGAACCACGGTATGCCATAGTCGAGCATGCGGCGGTTCGCATCGTCGGACCCTACGCCCGTTTTTTCCGTCAGCTTGCCGAAGCTGTAGCGGATCTGCTCCTGCCTTACTATGCCGTTGCCCTTGAAAGCCTCGTCCATCTTGGGTATCTCAGCCATCAGCTTCTGCATATAATTGTTGTTGATGACGGAAATCTCCGCGCACTCGCGAAGACCCTCGTCGCCCATCATCATAGTCCACGCGTACGCTTTCAGCACCACGCTGGCGACGCCGAGATATTCCCTTATCTTGCCTAAGCTTTCGGGGCGGTCATAATCGAGCCAGTATTTCTGACCGTCGAACTGCGTGACAGGGACGGGGAGATATTTTGCGAGATAGTCGCGGACGCAAAGCGCGCCTGTCGCGGGGCCGGACGATCCGTGAGGCGTGCCAAAGGTTTTATGCACATTGAAATGGCACATATCGAACCCAGCCTCTCTCGCGCGCGCCACTCCGAGGAAAGCGTTCGCATTGGCCTGGTCATAGAAGCAAAGCCCGCCTACACCGTGAATGATATCCACGATCTGGTCGGCGTATGGATTGTAGATCCCTATATCCTCTGGATTCGTCATGAATATGGCCGCCGTATGCTCGTCCGCAGCCGCTCTGATAGCTTCGATATCAGGCACGCCGCGCTCGTCGGGGTATACCGTGACTATCTTGTAGCCTGCGGTGGCAGGGGCAGCCGCGTCGCAGGGATGCGAGAAGATCGTCGTAATCACTGTGTCACGCTGCTCCGCTTCGCCCCTGGCCGCGTGATATGCGCGGACAATCGACGCCGCGGTGTAGACGGCGTGGTTGCCGCCGCCAGGCTGCAGGGAAACATAGTCCATGCCTGACACTTCCTTGAGCATGTTCTCGAATTTGTAGAAGATCTCGAGCATGCCCTGCACCGTGTCTGGGTCTTGGTCGGGGTGCAGCTCCGCGAATCCAGGATCCGCAATGATGGTTTCGTTGACGCGTGGGTTGTACTTCATAGTACACGTCCCCTCAGAGATATCGTTTGAGATGTTGGAGCCCATCGTCTCCTGTGAAAGGTGGAGCCAGTGCTGCAGCACGTGCTTCTGATCCACTTCAGGAAGATCGATAGACGATTTCCTTTTGACCTCAGCGGGCAGCTTGGACATAACTCCCGAATACGCTGCCGATATCTCCGCATCTGCCTCAGGCGGTATGATCCCGCGCAGGCCAGGCGTGGAAAGATCATAAATAATGGGTTCATCCCATCTCGCTTGGTGAAAATTTTTCCTGACTTTTGTCTTTGCCATCTTCTAATCCCTCCTTCCTACACCGCATCGGCTGTTGGCATGATAGCGGTGAGGGCATCAATCAGTTTGTCGAGGTCCTCTTTCGTGTGGACCTCGGTAACGCTGTACAGCGCACTCTGCCCAAACTCGGGGAAATCGCCGCTCACATCCTTGCCGCCAATGACGCCAAACGCCAGCAGCGCTTTGTTGACCTCGGCCACGCTCTTGCCCTTGAAGCTGACCAGGAAATCCGAGAAGCCAACGCTGTCTATCGGGAGCGAAACCCCGGGTATCTGCGCCAACCGATCCTTCGTGTATGCCACGCGCTGCAAAATGCCCGTGCCTAGCTCCTTGAAGCCCTGCGGCCCCATCAAAGCCATATACACGCCAGCGGTAATGCCGATAAGGGCCGCTGATGTGCCAACGAAGTCTTTGCCCTTTTCACGGGATGCATACGACGTTCTCTCATAGAATACCTCGCCGAAGCCGAGCTCCCCGTCCTCTTCCGTGCCGTCCACGGCATACATGCCGAAAAGCAGCGACGGGTATTCGGCGATAAACTTTTTGTCGTCATGCGTGCAAATGAACCCGCCGCAGCCGCCGCCGAACTGCATATGCTGGCCGAGCGGCTGATAGTTGCCGACCACGTAGTCCGCGCCGTAGGCGCCCGGCGCCTCAAAAACGCCCAGCGAGGACGGGTCTACGCCGACTATGGACAGTGCGCCCTTAGCCTTCGCCAGCTTGCATATCTTTGCCGCCTGGGTTTCTATAACCCCGATATATGACGGTGTTTCAAAATATACCGCAGCCGTATTCTTGGACAATTTCGCTTTTAGATCCGTCAAATCCAGCAGGCCCGTGCCCTTGTCGTAATTTATGAAATTGACCGCGATATCAGGCTTCACATAGTTCTTTACAATTGAAACGCGCTCAGGGCCGGCATTGGACGCTATCAATATCTCTTTCCTGCCCGTAGTGCGCGAAGCCATGCGCGATGCGATCGCAACCGCGTTGCCCCAGTCGTAGACTGGTGTGTTGCAGGCGTCCATGCCTGTCAGGTCGCATATCATGGAGCCTGTCTCAAATAGAGCCTGGAATTTGCCGTGGTCGGAATAGGCCTCGCCGACATACGCCGTCAGGAACTCGTCACGCTCCATGATGGTGTCGCACACAGCCGGCACGTAGTGTTGCCAAGTGCCGCCGCCGAGGAAACAAACCAGGTTTTTGGCGTTCTTGTTTTTTTGCAGAATGCCCTCGACATGGCGCAAAAGCAGATACTCAGACTGTATCGGCTCCGGTATGTTCATTTTTTTCCTGTACCTGAGATGCTCCGGGATCTCCTTGTAGATGTCTTCGGCGCTTTTCATATCGAGCGCCTTCAACAACGCCGCCTTAATAGCGGGCTGGGAGTTCGGAATATAGGGGTGCGCAAATTTCTTTGTCATAACACATCACTCCGTTTCTTTAAAAATACTGAAATTGATTCAGACCAATTGACTGCGTGCTGTTATCACCTCCTCTGTATGTAATTGTGTCTGTCGTTCTCCTGACCAATGACAACGCGGAAAATCCGTTGAACCGCGGCTCCGCGCATAAGTAGCTAACACTATTATTAAACCGCCCAATCAACTTGTCAAGCGATTTTTCACAATTGCCTGAAAATAATCTCATAAGGCCTGTCCATAAAATGGTGCGTATTGGCAAACATTCCATCAAACACCCATAACGGATTCAGGCAGGGTGCTGCCGCCGTCTATTACGAACTGGGAGCCTGTGATATATGAGGACTCGTCGCCGCCGAGGAAAGCGGCCAGCTCGCCAACCTCCACGGGCTTCGCTAGCCTGCCCATAGGTATTGCCTTGGCCATTTCGGCAAGCGCCGCTTCAGGATCCGACGGGTTCGACTGCTTCGCGATGGCCTCCGCCATGGGCGTGCGCGCGTAGCCGAGCTGCATGGCGTTGCAGCGGATATTCCTGTCCGCGTACTCTACCGCAAGCGCTTTCGTAAAGCCGACAAGGGCTGCCTTTGACAGCGCGTATGCGGTTTCGCCCGGGTCGGCTACAATATCGCCCGTAACAGAGGACATAACCACTATGCTGCCCTTGCCGTTCTTCAGCATGTCCGGCAAAATGGATTTTACCGTATTCCATACGCCCTTGATATTGACATCTATGTGAAAATCTCGGTCTTCGTCGCTCATAGACAAAAAATCGCAGAGCTTGCAGACGCCCGCAATGGCGCAGAGGATATCTATGCGCCCAAGCCCGCCTATCGCTGCCTGCGCCGCTGACGCGCAGGAGCCAGGCGCCGACACGTCCATGTGCGCCGTGACAATCCTCGCGCCGTATTCAGAGCGAAGCCTTTCAGCGACTTCATCAACCCTAGGGTTAATGTCAGCCAAGCACAGCTCCGCCCCATGCGCCGCGTATGCGGTGGCGATACCCTCGCCCAGCCCCATAGCGGCTCCAGTGATAAACGCCTTCTTGCCGTCAAGCTTGCCCATATTCTTTTCTCCTAATCCTTTTCGCGTCCGCGCACTGGACCACCCCAGCGCACAGCTATATGAATACGCCCCTACTGCGCGGTCCAGCCGCCGTCAATAGTCAGCTCCGAGCCTGTTACAAACATGGATTCGTCGCTGGCCAGGTAGATATCCGCATACGCTATATCGATCGGCCTGCCGATATACCCGATGGGATGCATCGCGCCGACCTTGGCGAAATACTCATCAGGCGTCATGCCCGAATCAGCCGCCTCCTTCTCAGTAAGCGCCGTATGCACATAGCCTGGGTGTACGGAGTTGACGCGTATCTTGTAGCCTTTTTCGCCGCAGTGCAGAGCCGCCGATTTGGTGAGTATGGTGACGGCGCCCTTGGATGCGCAGTATGCAAAAAGCCCTGCCTCGGCGATCTGCCCGTCGATGGACGACCTGTTCACGATAGAGTTGTTCTCCCCATTGTCCTTCATGTATTTTATCGCGTATTTTGTGCCGAGAAAAACGCCCGTCGCATTGACTCCCATTATGCGGTTCCAATCGTCAAGGGTCGTTTCTTCTATGTTCTTTCCAAGGGAAATGCCCGCATTGTTCACAACTATGTTGATCTTCCCCCATTTTGAAATAACTTGGTCCAAAGCCGACTCCCAGTCCCGCTCGCTCGAAATGTCGAGCCTGACAAACAAGGCCTCAAGACCCTCCGACACAAGGCTGTCAACAAGCGCCAGACCCGTCGCCTCGTCAATATCGCCAATCGCCACCTTTGCGCCCTCGTGCGCGAACAAAGCTGCTGATGCCCCTCCAATACCAACAGAGCCGCCGGCAATCAACGCCACCTTACCATCAAGCCTGCCCATAAAACACCTCCCGTCCAACATCAAAAATGATAACCACGCTAGCATTGTCTCAAAAATTATGCCTTCCAGTGATGCAAGGCTATTGTATATTCTTGCTGTGCCGAAAGTCAAGAGGCCAGCCCAAACATACAATAAAAATTGCCCAAAAAAAAATCGCGGCCCGAAAATACAGGCGAAATTGACAATTGGAAAGGAATCGCGCTATAATGGCTCATGCCATACAGCAGGTACAGCATATGAGGAGGAAAATACAGTGAAAGCAAACACAGAATCTATACGCAAGCCGGAATGGTTGAAGAAAAAATTCTCCTCCGACAGCAGCGCGGCCTTTACTGGCGGCGTGCTGGAAGCGCTTGGGCTGAATACGGTCTGTAACGAGGCGCTCTGTCCGAACCGTGCGGAGTGCTATGCCCGCCACACGGCCACGTTCATGATCCTCGGCGTACACTGCACACGCGACTGCGCTTTTTGCAATGTTACGCATGGGGTGCCGCTGGTGCCTGATAGCGACGAGCCCGCTCGGATCGGCAAGGCCGCCGCAAGGCTCGACCTGCGCTACGCGGTCATCACGTCCGTCACGCGCGACGACCTGCCTGACGGCGGGGCGCGGCATTTCGCCGATACCGTTGCCGCAATAAGGCAGCAGCAGCCGTCTGCCGCCATAGAAACTCTTGTACCCGACTTTCAGGGCGACTCGGATGCCTTGAATACTGTGGCCAGCTCGCGCCCTGACGTTATCAGCCACAACATAGAAACCGTAGAGGAGCTATATGGCGGAGTGCGCCCAGGCGCCGACTACCGCCGTTCGCTCGGGATCATAGCGGAAATATCCGCCTCGGAAAAAAACATCCACAGCAAGAGCGGCTTCATGGTCGGGTTTGGCGAAACGGAGGCGCAGGTGCTGCGCCTTATGGACGACCTGCGCAGCGCGGGTTGCGAATTTCTGACTATCGGGCAATACCTTGCACCGTCGCGCAGACACCGCCCCGTATCGGAATATATCGAGCCTGAGCGGTTCGACTACTACGCAGAAGCCGCGCGAGGCAAGGGCTTCGGGTTCGTCGCGTCAGCGCCATTCGTCCGCAGCTCCTATAACGCCGGGGAAGCTTTGGGTATCGCGCACTGACTCCAGCGAACGTCCCCTCCATCACGCCAGCGGCAGCTCCACCGTAAACGTGGTCAGGCCGTCTGCGGACTCGGCGGCTATCCTGCCGCCCGCGCGTTCCGCTATGGCCTTGGCTATGGACAGGCCCAGGCCGTAGCCGCCTTGGGCCGAGCCGCCGCCTTGCGAGTTTCTTGACCTGTCGGCGCGGTAGAAGCGGTCGAAGATATGCGGCATGTCGCTCTGCGATATGCCCTCGCCCGTGTTCGACACCTTGATGAAGCCGAACTTTCTTGCTATGCCTGTTTCCACCTTGATATGGCCGCCCCTGTCCGTGTATTTCATGGCGTTGTCCAGCAGGATGAGTATCACCTGCCTGACCCGCGTGGAGTCCGAGCTTACTATGACCCCGCCGCTGGGCATCTGGCTTTCGAGCGTGATCCCGCGCTCGAACAGCACCGCTTCCACGCTCCCTATCTCCCGCTCCGCTGCCGCTGACAGGTCGAACGGCAGGGTTTCGAGCGGCACGTCTGCGGCATCCTCCGAGCGCGCGAGGAACAGCAGATCCTCTATCAGCCCGCGCATGCGCTCCGACTCGTCCGCTATGCGCCCTATCCACACCCCCGACTCCGCGGGCTCGGCGAGCGCCGCCTCAGCGTTCGCGTCTATTATCGCGAGCGGCGTTTTCAGCTCGTGCGAAGCGTCCGCGATAAACCGCCGCTGCCTGCGAAGCCCTTCCTCGGTCGGCTTCAATGCCCTGTTGCTGAGAAGCAGCGAGATGAGGAACAGCCCCGCGATAACGCACGCGCCCAGCACGAACATATTGAGAAGAAGCCTTTTCATGGCCTCGTCGGAAGAATCGATATTCAGGAACACCATGCTCTCGTCAACAGGGAGCCCGCTCAGGGCTATCTGGCTCAGCGACTCGCCGTTCAGCGACATATTGCCCGCCACCTTGGCGCTGTACGCGTACAGCCAGTGCGAGCCGCCGAGCTTGATTTCCCCGGTCTTTGACACGCCGCCGTCCTTGCCCCTGGCCTTGTCCGCAGCGTTGATATAGTCGCGGTCCGACAGCTCCACGCGCGAAAACGCGGTCAGCTCGCCCTGGGTATCGACGTTCAGCACGAAAAAGCTCGAATAGTCCAATGCGAGGTCAGGCCCCGATTTGTCGATAAACGGGCTGTCCGAGCGCTGGCTGTTCTGGCTGTTGCCCTGGCTTTCGGAAGCGCCCTCCCCGTTCGGGCCGCCAACGCCGTTCGCGCCGACTCCCCCTGGCGTAACCCCGTCCGCGGACGCCGCGCCATCCGCCGACTGGGCGTTCGCGTTGCGCCGTTCGAGCATGGCGTTGGTTATCACGTCTATCGGTATCGCCGCCAGCCTCTCCGCGTCGGCGCTCCGCGTCAGCTGGAATTGCATGAAGAAGATAACCGCGAACGACGACACGACCACCGCCGTGAGCGACAGCATATTGAATAGCAGTAATTTATTCCTAAGTTTCCTTAACATTCCACAAGTGTGTAGCCGACGTTCCTGATGGTCTTTATCTTCACCTCAGAGCCCAGCCCCGCGAGCTTCTTCCGCAGGAACGAGATGTAGACCTGGACGTGGTTGTCCTCCGCTTCGCTGTCCCAGCCCCAGACCTTCTCGATAATGGCGTCGGGCGACAGGGCCTGCCCCTGGTTCGCCAAGAGGTATTCCAGCAGGTTCCCCTCTTTTTTCGTCAGGCTGAACGACTTGTCCCCATGCGAGAGCGCTAGGGTGTTCGGGTTGTATTCGATATCGCCGAAGGTGAGCGCGCCCTCTGGCAAAAGCTCCCCCCTGCGCCTTAGCACGGCACGCATCCGCGCCATCAGCTCCTCCGTCTTGAACGGCTTCGGCAGGTAGTCGTCCGCGCCGCTGTCCAGCCCCTTGACGCGATCCTCGATCTCGCCAAGCGCCGTGAGCATTATCACGGGGGTCGTTACGCCGTCCGCGCGAAGCTCTTTCAGCACGGTGATGCCGTCCTTGCGCGGCAGCATTATGTCCAACAGCACCACGTCGTAGATGCCGCTGGCGGCCGCGAGATAGCCCTCCTCGCCGTCGAACGCGAGGTCGATATCGTAGTTGTTCTTTTTCAGGATACGCGCCACGGCCTCCGCCAGATAGCGCTCGTCCTCGATCATCAATACTTTCATAGGCAAGCCTTTCGCTTCATTATACCCGTCCATTATAACAGATTATCGTCCCAAAATTATTCTCTGACCTATTACAGCGTAGCGCGGTTAGCTTAAAAACGCCTTAATGTTTCGCGCCGCCCCCGCGTCTGGTATAATAGTTACGCGCCGCCTCGTGTATGACGGGCGGATTTTATTAATGTAATAATTGCTTTTGGAAGCGAACAATACAGTGAAAGGCAGGTTTTTTCGGTATGACGGACAGGATCAGGATGAATACGCCGCTGGTGGAGATGGACGGCGACGAGATGACGCGCATAATTTGGACCAAGGTGAAGGAATTGCTGATAGAGCCCTTTGTCGAATTGAAGACGGATTACTACGACCTCGGGCTTGAACACAGGGAGGCCACGAGGGACGCGGTGACGGGCGAGGCGGCGGAGGCGATCAAATCGCTCGGTGTCGGCGTCAAATGCGCGACCATAACCCCGAACGACGAGCGCGTCAGCGAATACGGGCTGTCCGAGATGTACAAGAGCCCGAACGGGACGATCAGGGCGATTCTGGACGGCACGGTTTTCCGCGCGCCCATACTTGCGGGCGGCATCGTGCCGTATATCCCGACATGGAAGCGCCCCATCACCATCGCGAGGCACGCCTACGGCGATATATACAAGAACATTGAATGCCGCGCGGGCGATGGCGCGACGGCGGAGCTTCTGGTGACTGACGCGGGCGGCGGCGAAACGCGCCTGCCCATACACGGCTTCGACGGCACGGCGGGCGTGGTCCAGGGCGTCCACAACACGGATGACAGTATTGGCTCATTCGCCCGCGCCTGCATGAATTTCGCACTCGACACAAAGCAGGATCTCTGGTTTGGCACGAAGGACACCATCTCAAAGACCTATGACAGGCGGTTCCGCGACATTTTCCAGGATGTCTACGACGCGGAGTACAGGGAGCGCTTCGAGCAGGTGGGCATAGAGTATTTCTACACGCTGATAGACGATATCGTCGCGCGCGTCGTGCGCTCCGAGGGCGGCTTCATCTGGGCGTGCAAGAACTACGACGGCGATGTCATGAGCGACATGGTGGCGACCGCGTACGGCAGCCTGGCCATGATGTCGTCGGTGCTGGTCAGCCCGAACGGGTACTACGAATACGAAGCGGCGCACGGCACGGTGCAGAAGCATTACTATAAATATCTGGACGGGGAAACCACGTCCACCAATTCCGTAGCGACGATCTACGCCTGGGCGGGCGCGCTGGGCAAGCGCGGCGAGCTGGACGGCATAGCCGAGCTGAAAGATTTCGGCAAGAGGCTGGAACGCGCCTGCGTGGAAACCATAGA
>JAIRPC010000083.1 GCA_031257215.1 Eubacteriales Family XIII. Incertae Sedis bacterium | reverse complement strand
GGCAACGAGGGCGGCGGGCTGTCGGAGGGCTTCCTCGCGGCGGCCGACGAGGTGGTGAGCATACCTATGGCGGACGGCGCGGAGTCGCTGAACGCGGCGGTCGCGGCGGGTATAGTGATGTACGAAAGAAACAGGCAGGACAAGAGCGGTTTCAAGGAGATATAAGATATGGAGAAAAGACCTGAACAAGTATTGGATGAAGCGAAAGCGTTGCTTGCGGAGGCTAGGGACGAAAGCGATTTCGAGTCGGCCCGCATAAAATACCTCGGCAGAAACGGCGAGGTGACGGCGCTGCTGAAAGCCATGGGGCAGATCCCCGCGGAGGAGCGCAAGGAGTACGGCAAGGTCGCGAATGCGGTCAAGCATGAGATAACGGAGCTGATAAACGGCGGCAAGGCGCGGCTCGCGTCGGAGGGCAGGGCGGCGAAGCTCATGAGCGAGCGGATCGACGTGAGCGAGCCGGGCGCGGAAATACCGTTCGGCGCACTGCACCCCATCACGCAGACCATTGACGAGATAAGCCGCATATTTATCGGGCTAGGGTACAGCATCACCGAGGGGCCTGAGGTGGAAACCGTATTCCACAATTTCGACGCGCTGAACGCCGCGCCGAACCACCCCTCTCGCGACCTCACGGACACGTTCTACATCACCGAGGACACGTTGCTGCGCACCCAGACCTCGCCCGTCCAGATCCGCACGCTGATGAACAGCGAGCCGCCCATCAAGGTGATTTCGCCGGGCAGGTGCTTCCGCGCCGACACGCCCGACGCGACGCACTCCCCGATGTTCCATCAGGTAGAGGGGCTGCTCGTGGACGAGGGCGTGACGATGGCGGATCTGAAAGGTACGCTCGACGCGTTCGCGAAGCGCATGTTCGGGCCAGGCGTCGCCACGAAATTCCGCCCGCATTTCTTCCCGTTCACAGAGCCTAGCGCGGAGATGGATATGTCCTGCTTCGTCTGCGGCGGCGAGGGCTGCCGCGTCTGCAAGGGCAGCGGCTGGATAGAAATCCTCGGCTGCGGGATGGTTCACCCGAACGTCCTCAAAGTTGGCGGGCTTGACACGGAGAAATATACGGGCTTCGCGTTCGGCATGGGCGTTGAGCGTATCGCCATGCTGAAACACGGCATAGACGATATCAGGCTGTTTTATGAGAATGACGTCCGTTTCATCGGGCAGTTTGCGTAATTCGCCGACAGCAGCCCTGTTACGCTATCCACCCCTGGCGGGGGATAGGCAATAATTTTGGCGGCGGCGGAGAAAGGAAAGTGAGATAAAATGCTGGTACCATTGAGTTGGCTGAAAGAATATGTTGATATAGACGTCCCTGTGGGCGAGTTCGCCGAGCGCATGATAATGTCGGGCTCGAACATCGAGACGGTGAAGAATTTCGCGGACGGCGTGAGCGGCCTTGTGATAGGGCAGGTGGTGAGCGCCGAGAGGATAGAGGGCTCCGACCACCTGAACGTCTGCATGGTGGACGTGGGTTCCGAGCGCGGCGCGGAGCATGGCGACGGCGGGCCTTTGCAGATAGTCTGCGGCGCGGACAACGTGCGCCAGCCCGGCATCAAGGTGATCGTGTCGCTGCCGGGGGCGGTGCTTCCAGGCGGCTTCAAGATAAAGAAAACGAAATTGTTCGGCACAGTTTCAAACGGCATGATATGCTCCGCGCAGGAGCTGGGCTTCGATGAAAAATCCGTGCCCGTGGACATCAGGGAGGGCATCTGGGTCATGCCCGACGAGCTGAATGTTGGGGCGGACGCGGTGACGGAAGCGGGGCTTGACGAGACGGTGATAGATTTTGAGATAACGCCTAACCGCCCCGACTGCCTGTCCATTATCGGGATAGCGCGGGAGGCCGCCGCCGTGTTCGGTAAGAAGCTGCGCTACCCCGACAATTCGGCGGCGCTAGGCGAGAGCGGCGCAGGCTCTGGTTCGGGCGCTGGGGCCGCGGCTGATTTCGTTGACGTGGTTATCGAGAAGCCTGAGCTGTGCCCGCGGTATGTCGCGCGCGTCTGCACGGATATCGGGATAAAGCCCAGCCCGTTCTGGCTGCAAAAAAGGCTGATGTTCGCGGGTATGCGTCCCATCAATAATATAGTAGATATAACTAATTATGTAATGCTTGAATACGGGCATCCGATCCACGCGTTCGATATCAAGACGATAGAGGGCGGCACCATAGTGGTGGACACGGCCGCGGACGGCGATAGGTTCACGACGCTCGATGGCAAGGAGCGCGGGCTGTCGGCCGACATGCTGCTCATCAAGGACAGGGCGAAGCCCGTCGCGATAGCAGGCGTCATGGGCGGGCAGAATTCGGAGATAGTTCAGGATACGGAAACCATAGTGGTGGAGGCGGCGAATTTCAGCGCGGACAGCATCAGGCTCACGTCCAAGCGGCTCGGTCTGCGCAGCGAAGCCTCGTCCAGGTTTGAGAAAGGCGTTTCGGCGGAGCTTTCGTCTGGCGCGGCGGACAGGGTATGCGCCCTGGTCGCGGAAACGGGCTCGGGCAAGGTGGTCAGCGGCGCGGTGGACAGATATCCCGGCAAAAAGGATATGCCGAAAATAGATGTGCGCGTGAAGCGCATGAACGGCCTGCTCGGCACGGATATATCGGCTGGCGATATGGTGTCTATGCTGCAAAGCCTTGAAATGGATGCCGAGCTGAACTCCGACGGCAGCGTTATCGCGGTCACGCCGCCGCATGTGCGCGTTGACCTGAAAGAGGAGGTCGATTTCAGCGAGGAGATAGCGCGGATGTTCGGGTACAACGAGTTGGGCTCTACCCTGCACCGCGACAACGCGGAGTCGGCTGTACCCGAAAGCTGGCGGCTGCGCGCTCTCGCAAGGGGGGCGCTCGTGGGCGCGGGTTACAGCGAGATACAGACGTACAGCTTTGTGTCCCCGAAGGGCGCGGACAGGATAGCCTTGCCTGACGGCGCGGCGGGGCGCGGCTTCGTGAAGCTCATCAACCCGCTGGGAGAGGACAACAGCGTCATGCGCACCACGTTGTTGCCGAACCTGCTAGACATACTGTCGGGCAACAACAACAGGGGTAACGATGCGGTGCGGCTGTTCGAGATAGGCAATACCTTCCGCGCCAGCGCCAGTGGCGGCGGCGATGATGGACTGCCGGAGGAGAGGATATCGCTCTCTATGGGCTTCTACGGCGCGGGCGGGTTTTACGATCTGAAAGGCGCGGTAGGGATATTGCTGGCCAAGCTCGGCATCGGCGGGGTGTCGTATGTCCCCGACGAGGCCACGGGTTCGTGGCATCCCGGGCGTTGCGCCAGAGTTGAGGTTTTGCGCGGAGCGTGCGGCGATAACGCGGACAGCGGCCCGTGTGGCGCAGTGGCCGTCGGGCATATCGGCGAGGTACACCCCGACGTCGCAAAAGAGTACGGGTTTGACGCGCCTGTGTTTGCGGCAGAGCTTGATTTCAATTTGCTGGTTTCGCTCGCGGACATGAGCCGCGACTATAAGCCGTTGCGCAGGCATCCCGCGCTGACGCTGGATATCGCGCTGCTTGCCGACGAGGGCGTGACCGTCGCGGAGATAGAAAAAATCGCCGCAGAGAACGGCAGCGGGCTTCTCGAAAGCGTGAAGCTGTTCGACGTGTACCGAGGCGAACAGACGGGGGCGGGCAAGAAAAGCCTGGCGTTCAACCTGGTATACAGAGCTGACGACCGAACCCTGACAGACGGCGACGTTGCGGACATTCACGCCGCGATACTGAAAAAGATAGCGGAAGCAACAGGCGCTGTGCTGAGGGAGGCGTGAGGCGCGTTTCCAAGGAGATAGCGGATATGAACGCGTCGGGTGCGGGCCCATGCTCACCGAATGTAACGGCATAGTCCTGCGGCAGACCAAGGCCTTGAAGGGGCGGCGCATGATACTGCTGTTCACGGATCGGCTTGGCAAGGTCAGCTGCGGCACGAGCATTTCCGAGCGCGGCAAGAGCGCGTCCGCGCTTGCCGTGCGCCCGTTCACGGTCGGGCGATACACGCTCAGGCGCGAGCGGGGCTACACGAATATCAGCGGCGCGGAGACCATAAAATCATATTATTCCTACGGCGAGGATTACGACAAATACGTGAACGCGTCGCTCGTCTTGGAGTTCGCGGGCAAGCTGCTCCCAGAGGAGGCGCCCGCGCCGGAGCTGTACGCCGCGACGCTCTCATTCATGGATATGATGGAGCGGCGCAGGTCGGCGCACCGCACGCTGACGGCGGCGTGGCTCGTCGGGGCGCTCGGATTCGCGGGAGTGCTGCCCGACGCGCAAAATTTCGGGTCGGATGATTTGCTTTCGGCGCTTGAATTTGATACACTTGAAGCGCTGGCATATATGATGGGGAACCCCCTGGAACAGATGTCGGCGCTTGCTTTGGACGATGGCATCGCGTCCACTCTCATACGGACGCTCTTGCGCTTTGCCGAGCAACATTTGGATATCACTAACCTGAGGAGCGAATCCGTATTCGCTGTATAAACCGATTGGTGGAAGGGAGCTTTGCAATGGAAATCACGTTGGAGAAAATAGAATTGGTGAAGGATCGTACAGGCGTCAGCTACAAGGACGCGAAGGACGCGCTTGAAGCGGCCGGCGGCAACGTCGTGGACGCCATTATCGCCGTCGAGGAACAGGCCAACCTGAGCGGCACGGCCAAGGTTATCGACAAATCGTCGGACATCCTTGAAGTTATCAAGAGCTACGTGCGCAAGGGCAACGTGTCCAAGATCGTCGTTTCAAAGGACGACGACGTGTTGCTGAACATGCCCGTCAACGCGACCATCGTAGGCGCGCTCGTCGCGCCGTGGGCGGCTCTCATAGGCACGGTGGTGTGCTTTGGGCTAAAATACAGGATCGAGCTGCTTCTGGACGACGGCACGACCATAGATGTCACGGAGAAAGCGACGGACACGGCGCACCAGGCGGTCGAGAAGGGCAGCGCCGCCCTTGACACGGTGAAAGACAAGGGCATGGAGGTCTACGGCAACGTGAGCGACAAGGTTCACGAGGCCGTCGGCAAGACGAAGCAGGCGGCAAGCCATCTGAACCCCGAGGACTTCAAGAACACGGTGGACGAGATGTGGAGCGCGGCAAAGCAGCGCGTGGAGCATGCGTCGGAGGCGGCGGACGAAACCGCGGGGGATGACGAGGCGAAAGCGTAGGATAAGCCAATAAGGCTATTACAATAACTTGATAACTTGCACTGGTTATATAACGGTTTGAACGATAATTTTAGAACAGGAGAAACAGAAACAGAGCATGTCAGAACTAACAATGGAGAAACTCGTAGCCCTCTGCAAAAACCGGGGTTTTATTTACCCTGGGTCGGAAATTTACGGAGGGCTTGCTAATAGCTGGGATTATGGGCCGCTCGGCACGGAGCTGAAAAACAATATCAAAAAGGCGTGGTGGCGCAAATTCGTGCAGGAGTCCCCGTACAA
>JAIRPC010000081.1 GCA_031257215.1 Eubacteriales Family XIII. Incertae Sedis bacterium | reverse complement strand
GGCGACGCGAAATGGGCTATCGTATCCGAGCGTGGCATAGATATTGACAAAAATGGAACAGTTGACCTTGCCGACCTTGTGAATATCCTGAACCACATCTACAACCTGTAAGCCAAATGATTCAAAGGAGCGAACGAGCAAGATGAGCGATAAAAAGAATACATATAATATGAAGAAAAGTTCTGCCAAAGCATTGCTCCGCCCGCCAGGATTTCTGCGTCCGGGCTTGGGGGCGATAGTGCTGGCCGTCATGCTCGCTATTGGAACCTCCGCCGCGTACGCGGCGGAGGTGCCGCCTAGCGTGACGGAGGTAAAAATCCCCTTGGTGATATCCGCAAGCTCGGCGGTCGCGGGCGCGGAGATCGCTTTCACGCAGAGCAGCGGCCTGGGCTATCTCAGGTTTGAGCCCGCTTCCGGCACAGACAACCCCGTGCATGCGGAGGCAAAGGGCAAAACGTGGGTCGGGTTCTTTTCGGCTACGAACAAATATCAGCCGTCGAACGGCAGCCTGAGCTTCGGCAACCTGGTTTTTCGCTACGAGGGAAACGCCGCCGAGAAAATTACTATCGAAGAAACCCGTCTGCACAGCCTGGCGAACGCGGACGGTGATGTAGACAGCCTGCGAGCCTACCCCAATACGGTCATACCCGTAACGCGGGCATCCACGGGAAACGTCGGTGGCGGCGGCTCGGTGGCCCCGCCCGTGCAGATTGATACGGGAAAGGACAAGGGCGGCACTAACGCCACGGACAATCCCACGGTCACAGGCGGCACGGGAAGCGTCAAAAAGGGATCAGGCACGAAAGCCACAGACAGCCTGGCCAAAGCCAAGAGCGGCAGTTCGGGCAGCAGTTCAAGCTCAAACACAGGCAGCTCTGGCAACACTGGCGCGGCGGGCGGCTCGTCTGCGGGCAGCACGGCGGGCGTCAGCACTGTGCAGACAGGCGGCGCGGCGAACACGGGAAGCAAGGTCGCGTCGGGCGACATGACGCAGACCTCCCAGATGGTTCCTTTCTCGCCCGGCGAAGACAACACCGACGATATCGGAAACATACTTGACGCGGGCGATACCCCGCTGGCAGAAAGCGCGGGCGCGTCAGACGGAAGCGGAAGCGCCGAGTGGCGTCTGCCGCTGTTGCTGGCAGCCGTCTGCGCGGCGGCATTGTTGCTGTTCATCTATGCGCGCCGCAGGAAGAAAGAGGGGCAGGAATCGGAAAGCGGGGAGAGCAAGGCCTAGCGGCTAGGCTACGGGCTTCGGCTTCCACTTATAAATCAGCGAGGCCAGAAGCGACGACAGGGGGGCTGTCAGCAGGAGCGCAACGCTCGCCGACAGCCCCTGTCCTATTTCCACAGAAATAAAATCCGAATTGAAAAGGCGGTTCACCTGTATGCCGTAGGCGACCATAGCGATGAGCGTGGACAGACTGCCTCCCGTGAACACGAGTATGAGCGTCGTGCTCATTGTGCCGCTCGTGTCGCGCGCCACTTCAAGCCCCGCCCTGTAAAGGCTGCGGCGCGAGAGCGACGGGTCGGCGCGGAACACCTCCTGCACGGCGGAAGCCACGGAAATGCCCACGTCCATCACCCCGCCGAGCGACGCGATAAGCACCCCCGCGAAAAGTATATGCTCCACCTGCAAGCCTGTCTGCGCTGAAAAATACGCGAGCGTTCCCATCTGCGGCACGTTATATCCGTTCACATTTCCGAGCATCGAAAAAATGGAGAACGTCACGCCCGCGAAGCAGAACCCCAGGTAGGACGCAAGCACCGCCACGAGCGTCTTACGCCCTATGCCATTCAGCAGCACCAGCGAAACGGTCGCGGATATCATGCCCGTGGCGATAGCGAGCAGCACGGGAGAATGCCCGTAATAAATCATGGGTATGGTGAAGAAGAAAATCGTGACCATCGTAAACGCGAGCCCAGCCAGCGCGTGGATGCCCTTGACGCCACATGTAACGATGTGCATCACGGCGAACAGAATCAGCAAAAAGAGAATGCCTGGCATTCGGTAATGGCTGACCAAAAGGCAGTAAGGCGCAGTGCCCTCGCCGCGATTCTCGACGCTGGCGACAACGGTTTTGCCGACCTCCGGATAGACATAAAAATCGCTGAGCAGATAATTTTCGACGGTGACGGTGCGCCCCGCGAATTCCCCTTCGAGCAGTTTCAGCTTGACGGTCTGCAAGCCTGTCAGGCGATCTCCGCCGTACTCAGGCTTTGCGAGCTGAGAGTTGTCGAGCTCCAACACCTGCGCCTTGACGTACTTGATATTGGTGCTGCCGAGGTTGATGAAGCCCTTGGCAGCCTCGCCGCCCGTAAAGACGAACAGCGCGGCGACCACGGCGAGAACCGCGTAGAGCGGGACATAGAAGCGCCATCCGCGCCCGCCCGCTCCAACGCGTTCCCCGCCACCAAAAATCTTTTCCGAACAACCAACCGAACCGTTAACCGCTGCCTTGGCAGCTTTCGCATTTTTGTTTCCCATAATAGAATAAGGGTAGCAAGCGAATGTTAAGGAACGGGGCGATTCTTGCTAAGGGGGTGTTAGGTCTACTCCGCGAACTCCTCGACGTCGTGCTGCGGCGTCACGCACACGTGCGAATCAGACGCGAAATTTGTACGCCATATTATCGCGTTGCCCCATGCCGATAGCGCGCTTCAATTCATTGGGGCACATATCCGTGAACAGCTTGAAATCTTTGATGAAATGCGCCTGGTCGAAATACCCGTGGTCGCTCACGATATCCAAAGCATCCTTGTCGAACTGGCGAATCAGCTCATCCATAGCCCCTTGAAAGCGCAGGATGCGGCAATACATCTTGGGCCCGAACCCGTAGCTGTCCTTGAACTTACCCCTGCAATGCCTGCTCGAATAGCCCGTGAACCTTTCGATATTTTCGGCGTTTATGTTGCCGTTGGACAGGCACATGGCAAGTGAACAGTAATCGCTAATGCCAACCGTATACCCATCCTTGACATCATTCGAGGCATTCTCCAGAATAACCTTGATGTTCTCGTTGAAGCTCGTTTTATCGTTTATATGGTTCTGGCATATTGCAAGAGCGTTGTTCTTTGACAATACCGTTTCGATATCCATACTGACGTTTTGAAGCTCGGCGGACGACGCCAGCAGATGCAGCCCGAGATGGGAATAGGGCATAAACATAAAATATTTGGTGCCAGGCATCAGTTCCAATTCGGTCTTTTTGGTGTTGATTCCCATAAACCTGGCCTTTGATACATCCGAACCAGGGACACATTCAAACAAAAATTTGACGCAGTTGTCAGGGTACATATTTATTTTGCCGATTGTCTCTGATGTTCGGAACTGGTAGAAACACGCCAGGTTTTTTATATTGACGTCATTCCACTCCAAGACCTTCCAATGCACATCCGAAATGAATTTACCCTGCAGCAATTCTGGCTGAAAAGGAGGGCTAGTATTCAATAATAGCTTTTTAATTGTCTTGCTGTCCACAATACCCACTCCAATACAACTACCATGAGTTATAATTCTCGTGAACTTTCTCTAACCTGTATGCCATGCTAAAACCAAATATACAAGCACTGATGTCTATGTTATTATAAAAATAAAAAATGAGGTTTATGCTGTAATGTTGTTATAATAACATTTTCATCGGCAAAAGTACATAGTAAAAAACGGAAAGAAGGATTAATTTTTCAGGAATTCCAACGGTTCGGGCTATTTGTCCTCAATCGCTGATTCGATTTTCTTCATGCGCTCGTTGACAAAGTCTTCAGATACATAAACCGCGCCGCAGTTCGGGCATACAGGCACTTCCGCGGAAAAATTCCGGCCCAGGTAGGAAAATTCTTTCTTCGCAGGCGTCAGCCCGCAATCGCATTTTTTGCATATCATATTAGGCATCCTGTTCACCCGCTATGCACATTCTGTGGCTGTATACGTTTTTGACGAAGAACCCTTCGCCATTCGGCCTGTATGTGACCCAGCATGTTATCTGCCCGACGCGCCCGTGCGCAGTGTAATCGCCCGTGTCAGAATCCATCAGCTGGCACCCCTCGCTCTCGGCTTGCGCTATTACAGCTGCGACATCGCTGTCCAAGACCAACAGCGCATCCATCTTGCTTTGCAGCCCGTCCGCATATGTGATTTTGGGCAATCCCCCATGCTCGTTGTCCATGCCCTCGTCCCAAAAATCCGTGAGCAGCTGGCGTTTCAATTTCTCCCTGTTCGCCCGCCTTTGCGAAAGGGATGGCGCGACGGCGGGATCGCCGTATTCCCCCGGCAGGGCTATCTCCAAAACGTGGCGGCAGGCTTTCCCGTTCCGTCTGAATATGTCGCGGCAGTTGGCGCAGTACGTAGCGTAGGGCAGGGGGCTGGCGGCAACTCTGCGCGCGCCGAGCTTCGTGGCGAGCTCGGGGTTGGCAGGATACGTCAGGCCGCCAAATCCACAGCATCCGCTCTCCTCTTCCCCTCGTGGAAGCTCCTCGTATTCATGGCCACATGCGGCGAGCAGTGAACGCACTCCCTCTTTCGCTTCGCCGTCGGAACGCGCGGCGCAGGGGTCAAAGACCGCATACCTCTCTTTGGACTCTATGCCGTCGCTTTCATTGCTTGGTGTGGCATTTGGTGCGGTATTTGGCATAGTGCCTGGCGCGGCGTCTGCCTCAGCGCCAATCCGTTCCGCAGGGCTCTTGCCAGCGATCTCGGAAAGCGCCGCATACAGCGACCTTGTTTTTATCTGCGGCAAGCGCAGGCCTAAGATGCGCTTGCATGACGGGCACGCCAAAACGAAAACAGGGCGCCCAAAATCTTCCCACGCTTTTTTTATGCGGTCAAGCGACTCGCCAAACGCGCTTTCATGGCCTGACCATAGCGCGGGGGCCCCGCAGCATCCGAGGAATATTCCCGTTTCGGGTTCGGCTTCCAGCAGGGCGCCGTATGCCCGATATGCCAAGCCAGGTTCAGTGGCACCGAGTTGGCAGCCAGGGAAAAACAGCTGCGAGCTTTTCGGCATGCCGCGCGCGTGGCGCAGGAGCGAAGAGCTTCCGCCGTCGGCGTGCGCCATGTCGCGAAGCCAGAACTCGTGAAATACAGGTGGTACGTCGTTCTCACGCTGCATCAGGCTGCGCGCGAACAGAATGAGGCTGCCTGTGTCTACGCCCTCTGAACAGGCTTCCTTGCAAATCCCGCATGCGCTGCATGAAAATATCATGCGCGTAGCCACATGCGCTTTGAGGCCGTCCATCGGGTTCAGGTTCATGCGGACATTGTTGCGGATGGTCTTTGGCTCCATCCCATAATGGCGCATGAAGTCACAGGCTTCCATGCAGGCCTCGCATTTGCACGCCATGCATAGCCCCGCTTCCTCCGCGGAGCTGTCCCTGTCAAAGGGGGCGGCGTTGACGCGCGGTGACGGCGGCGTTCTGCCGTAGAGCTTTTTCAGCACTTCCAAACGGGATTCGCTCAAACAGGGCTCGTTCCCGCAGGAATCCCGCGTGCCGGCAGCTGGCCGCGAGTCTGCGGTCACGCCCGTTTTCAGCCAAGCCTGCACCTGTGCGGCCAAGCCCAAGGCCCGAACAACGGCAAGCACAGCGGGCTCGCCCGCCCCTATGCCGCAGCTGAAAACCCGATCTGAACTGTCAGGCTGTCGGAAAAAAACGCCATTACTGTTAGCGCCATCCATCCCATCCGACCCGCCCGTTGCCAACGCCACAGCGTCATACATATCGAGTTCCGAAATATCCGCAACCTCATGCCCTGTGGACACGCCGCATTTCGCCGCCTCTAGCCGCCCATGCAAATGCGGCAAATATGTTTCGGGATCCAGCGTTTCGGACAGTCTGCCCCCGAGCATTTCGAGCTTTTCGAATAACGTGACATCATAGCCCGAAGCGCCGAGCGACGCCGCCGCGGCAACGCCGAGAAGCCCGCCGCCGATGACTGCCACTGATTTCCCTTGGCGGGGTATATTGTAGCGCGGAAGCGGCTCCGCACCGAAATCAATAGCGGCTTTTTCTAGAGAGCCTATGCGTATCGGACCGTCTATGCCGCGCCGGAGACAGATGCCCTCGCACGGGCGCTCACAAAGCCCGTGAACTATCTCCGGAAATATCAATTGCTCCGACAGCATCCTGTACGCGGACGAAAAGCGCTTCGCGGAGACGCGCGCGGCGAAAGAGACGATGTCCAGCCCAAACGGGCACGCCGTCCTGCAAGGCGGTGGGGCGTCATTGAAACAGGCGTCAAGCTCTGTTCCCATATTTAGCGAAATCACGCGCCCGCTTACAGGTTCTGGGCGCGTGACCTCGCTTTTGCTTCCCTTGTTTTCCGAATCTTTCACAACAGCTACATTATACTATATTTTTTGCAAGCTATGATTCGTCGGCGTCGGTTCACAATATCTGTTCCATGTCTTCGGCCGAGCCTATCGGATTGGCGGCCAGCTCGTCCAGCTTGTCGTACAGCGTCGAGCCGAGGAAATACGGCTCTTGCGTGAACTCCTCGCCGCGGGCTATCGCGTCTAGGCGCGCCTTGACCTTTTCAGGCGACGCGGGCAGATCCAGGATGCGGACGCCCGTGGCGTTGTAGATCGCGTTCAGCACCGCCACATGGCCGGCGGACTGGAAGCCTTCGCAGCACCCGACCGAACCGAAAGGCGTCGGGTATTTCTCGCGTGGACCTTCGCAATCGATCGCTTCCAAATCGTCCGTGATGTCGTTGCAGTAGCGGAAGCCGCACCTGACAAGGTTGTTGTGCTTCTCGTCGTCGATGTACTGGTCGGAGAGCGCCCACCCGATGGAGTGCGCCAGCGCACCGAATGCCTGACCGTCCACGGCCTGCTTGCTGCCGACCTGACCTATGTCGTAGAACACTTTCATGGAAACCACATCCGTCTTGCCCGTGGCCAGCTCCGTCGCGGTTTCGGCGAGGAACACCATATAGCTGTATACGACTGTGGGCTTGCCCTTGCCCGTGTTCGGGTTCAGCTGTTGCGTGATGTCCGTGGTGTCGTACACGCCCGTGTGCTTGGTTTCTATTCCCTCCGCGACCATCTCGTCGTAGGTTCGGTATGTGCCGTCGCTTTTCTTCATTGCTTCAAGCAGCTTGTTCGCGGCGTCAATCATTGCCATTCCAGCCATATAATGTGAACGGTTCGCACCCGCTGGGCCTGTGATGGGCGTCTGGAAAGGTATGTCGTTCTGCACCTGGCTGAAATCGGTATATTTAAGGCCGAGCGGCCTGAGCGCTTCGTGCGCGAGGACGAGCGCGCCCACGTCAGAGCCCTGCCCTTGATCCTCCCACGAATGGTATATGGTGATCTTGTTCTGCGCGTTCAGCTCCAACGCGATTTCAGAATGGTCCCCAGGCCCGGCGCTCGTATGGTAGCCGCCCACGGCGATACCAACGCCATGCTTGACCGCATCCGTGCTGGCCGCCTCCGCGCGCTTTTTGAACTCGTCGTATACGGGCCTCGCCTTGTCCATGATGCCCTTGAAATGGTACTCGGAGTATTCCCACTGGTTGATGTTCGTTTCGCCCGGCTTCGCCAAATTCCTGTAACGGAACTCGAACGGGTCTATGCCCGCCTTGTGCGCAAGCATGTCTACCACAGGCTCAGACATTGTGTACGACTGGCTGTTGCCGTAGGAGCGGTATGCCGTGCCGTATGTCTGGTTCGAGAAACACGCGCGGACGAGAGCGCGGACATTGGGCGTGTAATAACCGAAGAGCGGGAACCTCGCGCCGATTAGCGCCAGGGAGTCGGCCATTTCGGAATAAGCGCCGTGATCGTACATCAGGTCATACTCGGCGGCCGTTATCTTGCCGTCCTTGTCGCAGCCAAGCCTCATATTTGAATATGATGCCGACCGTTTCCCCGCATACCAGTTGGTTTCTTCCCAAGTCATTGTCAGCGTAACAGGGCGCTCCGTCGCTAGGGCGCACGCCGCCGCCATGCCCGATATGACTGGCGACAGGGTTGAGCCGAAGCTCGCGCCCGTCGGGTTTTCGATCATGCGCAGCTTGCCGTCTTCAAGCCCAAGCCCCGGGGCAAGGGTTATCAAGCCAAAGATGAGAGCCAAGGTTTTGCTCTGCACCGTGACAAGCCCGTCCTCGTCTATATACGCCTGCACAGTTTCCGGCTCCATGACCATATGTGGCTGGCTCGTGCTGTACGTGCTGCCCTCTACGACATATTCGGAGCTGTCCAGAATGTCCCTCACGTCCTCGCCCTTGATGACAGGGACGCTGACAAATTCGTTGGGTATGCCGGGGTGAATCGACTCGGCGCTGGGTGCCACCGCTTCGGGGCCAGTCATGTAGGGCGGCAGGGCTTCAAGGTCAACCTTGACTTTCTCCGCGGCCGCGCGCGCTTCCGAGCGCGAGTTCGCGGCGACGACCGCAACCACATCGCCGTAGCGGAAAACCTTTTCGTCGTTGATGATGGGGCGCTCGAAACCGTCTCCCTTGCAGCACGGCCATCCTAGCGGGAACATGATGCGGTTTGTCCCCTTGATATCTTTGGCGGTAACGACTTTCACGACGCCTGGCATCTTCTCCGCTTCGGAAAAATCTATGCCCTTTATCCTGGCGTGGTGAGCCTTGCCCTGCACTATGGCGAGGTGGAGCGTGCCGTCGGGCATCTTCATGCTGATATCGTCGCCGTAGTCGCATGTGCCCGTGACCTTCGCAAGAGCCGCCGGGCGCGGAACCATAGTGCCGTAGATCTTGCCGCCTTGCGGAGTCCTGTAAGTGATATCGTCCATCGTCTTCTCGCCGCGCATGACAGCCGCTGCCTCCATCACGCAGTCAACCAGCGGCTTCCAACCCGTGCAGCGGCAGGCGTTTTTGTTCTTCGTGAACCAATCGCGAACCTCCTCGCGTGTCGGCGATGGGTTTTCTTCGAGCAGCTTGTATGACGAAACGATAAACCCAGGCGTGCAGAACCCGCATTGGACGCCGCCATAGGTGATCCACGCCTGCTGTAGCGGGTGCAGGTTTTCCGGCGTGCCGACACCCTCTATGGTGGTAATCTTGCTGAACTCCGGGACGGTGCTGATCTTTTTCACGCAGGAGCGCACGAGCTTGCCGTCGAGTATCACATTGCACGCGCCGCAGAGGCCCGTCCCACAGCCAACTTTCGTGCCCGTGAGCCCAATCCTCCTGATGACATCAGCCAATGTATCCGTCTTTGGGTTGCACACGATAATTCGATCGGCGCCGTTGATGTTAAGCCAAATCTTTCTCAGTTCCATAATAGTCCTCCTCTAATTCTACACGAATAATTTTACACAAAACTTGGTTGTTGCCCAGCGTTGGCAACTACTGGGCAGGCGGCGCCTACGCAATGATACGCACCCGACGCAATAATGTTGTTATGATAACATTTTATCAGCGCTGTTGTTGATGTCTTGTATATTATGGATTACTTAGTTTATCGAAAAAACTGAAAATGGCCCCTGCCAAAATTTTGGCAGAGGCCATCTCGCCGCACTTAGGCTCAATACTTGATTGGCCGCATTTTGTACGAGGTGTGCAGGACATCATGGGCTTTGTGGCTTCCCGGTTCGCCAAAATAGTCCTTGTAGACGTATTTGACTATCGGGTTGTGGTGGCTTACACGCACGGTTTTTGCCACGTCCTCGCTGTACAGGGCATTTGCCCTCAATGTCTTCAAATCCACGAAATTGCGCACTTTCGCAGGCTGCGATGGCTGGCCGCCGCCGTTCACGCAGCCTCCTGGACAGGCCATGATTTCTATGATGTGGTAATCCTTCTCGCCTGACTTCACCTGTCTTAGGACATTTTCCACCTGCGCCATGCCCGATACCGAGCAGGTCTTGACCTGAAGTCCGCCCGCCTCGTAAGTGGCTTCCTTGACGCCCTCCTCGCCCCTGACCTCCTTGAAGTCCACGCTGGCAAGGTCTTCGCCTGATACCCAGCTGACCGCAGTCCTGAGCGCCGCTTCAAGAACGCCTCCAGATGCCCCGAATATCACGGACGCCCCCGTCGATTCGCCAAACGCATCGTCGTATCCTTCGTCCGACAGGCTGGCAAAGTCAAGCCCTGCCCGCATTATCATCCTCGACAGCTCGCGGGTGGTGAGCGAGAAATCGTTGTCAGGCATTCCCTCACCTGCCGCCTGCATTTCATAGCGATCCAGTTCGAACTTCTTGGCAGTGCAAGGCATGATGCTGACTACGACAAGGTCTTTGGGGTCAATGCCGGTCTTCTCGGCCCAGTACGTTTTCAGCATGCCGCCCATCATCCCTTGCGGGCTTTTGCAGCTGGATATGTTCCCGAAGAACTCCTCGTGATACATCTCGCAGTATTTGGCCCAGCCTGGGCAGCATGAGGTCAGCAACGGCAATGTACCACCGTTTTTCACCCTTTCCACAAACTCATGCGCTTCCTCCATTATGGTGAAATCCGCAGCCGTGTCCGTGTCGAACACATAGTCGAAGCCTAGCCTTTTCAAGGCGGCAACCATCTTGCCCTCGACATTCGTCCCGACGGGCATCCCGAATGCCTCGCCAAGCGTAGCCCTGATCGACGGCGCGGTATGCACCACCACGGTTTTCGATGTGTCGGCTATGGCGTCCATCACATTGTCGGTGCAGTCCCTTTCGACCAGCGCCCCTGTCGGGCAATTGACAATGCACTGCCCACAAGAAATACAGCCTGTCTCGGCTAGCGGCGCTTCAAAAGCGCAGGCTATATGCGTTTCAAACCCTCTGCCTGACGGCTGTATGACGCTGACATGCTGGTTCTTGCAGGCGGCAACGCACCTGCGGCACAATATGCATTTGTTGTTGTCTCGCACGAGATGAAGCGTGCTCGTCTCAAATTCGTAGCGTTCGCGCGCGCCTGTAAAGCGCGTGTTTTCCACGCCGTAGTCGCGGCAGAGCTGCTGAAGCTCGCAGTCCGTGCTCTTGACGCAGGAAAGGCAGTTCTGGTCATGCCCTGACAGAAGCAGCTCCAGGTTTGTTTTTCTAGCTTCCTGCACTTTCTTGGAGTTAGTTGTTATCTCCATGCCGTCGTTAACAGGGAACACGCAAGCGGTAACAAGCGTCTTGGCGCCCTTGACCTCCACAACGCACATGCGGCACGCGCCTATCTGGTTCATCTCGCGCATCCAGCACAGCGTAGGCACGTCCACCCCGGCATTGTGGCACGCGTCAAGCACCGTCAGCCCCGCCTCGACCTCGTATTCCATGCCGTTGATCTTTATGTTTACATTCTCTGACATCATCGCTCCTCCTTATACCATGACAACAGCGTCGAATTTGCACTTCTCGACACATACGCCGCATTTGACGCATTTTGATGCGTCGAGCGTGTGCGCTTCCTTCGGCCTGCCCAAGATGGCTTCGGCAGGGCAGTTTTTCGCGCATAGCCCGCAGCCGATACACTTATCGGCATCGATGCTGTATGACAGCAGCTCCTTGCACACGCCGGCCCTGCACTTCTTGTCTTTGATATGCTCTTCGTATTCGTCCCTGAAATACCGAAGCGTCGAAAGCACCGGGTTGGGCGCTGTCTGGCCAAGGCCGCACAGGCTGTTCTCCTTGATGAACATCGCCAAATGCTCTATGGCATCCAGGTCCGCCATCGTCGCCTTGCCCTGCGTTATCTTTTCCAGCAGCTCCAGCAGCCTCTTGTTCCCCATGCGGCAGGGAGTGCATCTGCCACAGCTTTCGTCCACGATAAAGTCGAGGAAGAACCTCGCTATATCCACCATACACGTAGTATCGTCCATGACGATGAGCCCGCCGGAGCCCATCATCGAGCCGAT
Organism: Eubacteriales Family XIII. Incertae Sedis bacterium; assembly: GCA_031257215.1. Taxonomy (GTDB): domain Bacteria; phylum Bacillota; class Clostridia; order Peptostreptococcales; family Anaerovoracaceae; genus JAIRPC01. The sequence continues at coordinate 6,128 of JAIRPC010000081.1, read as the reverse complement.
CTCTATAAGGTTGTCGTAGTCTATCGGCGTGTCGAAATGCTCCGCGGGGATGCAGCCGCCGGACGGGCCGCCTGTCTGCGCCGCCTTGAAGCTGCGGCCTCCCGGCACGCCCCCTCCGATATCCTCGACTATCTCTCTGAGCGTGGTGCCCATCGGCACTTCCACAAGGCCTGTGTTCTTGATTTTGCCGACGAGGGCGAACACCTTCGTGCCCTTGCTCTTTTCCGTGCCTATGGAGCTGAACCAATCCGCGCCGTTCAATATTATCCTGGGGATATTCGCGTAGGTCTCCACGTTGTTCAGTATGGTCGGGCTGTCGAACAGGCCCTTGATGGCGGGGAATGGGGGCCTGGGCCTGGGTTCGCCACGCTTGCCCTCTATTGATGTCATCAGGGCGGTTTCCTCCCCGCACACGAACGCGCCCGCGCCCAGCTTTATTTCTATATCAAAGCTGAAATCCGTGCCGAATATGCTTTCGCCCAGCAGGCCGTATTCCCTTGCCTGCGCCAGAGCTATGTTGAGGCGCTGCACGGCCACCGGGTACTCCGCCCTGACATAGATGTACCCCTTGTCCGCGCCTATGGCATAGCCGGCTATCGCCATAGCCTCAATAACCGCGTGAGGGTCGCCCTCCAGCACGGATCTGTCCATGTAGGCGCCAGGATCGCCCTCGTCGGCGTTGCAGCATACGTACTTCTGCACATTGCCCCTGTTGCCGGACGCGAATTTCCATTTCAGCCCCGTCGGGAATCCGGCTCCCCCGCGGCCTCGCAGCCCCGAATCCAGCAATGTCTGCACCACCTCGTCAGGCGTCATTTCCGTCAGAGCCTTGCCAAGCGCCCGGTAGCCGTCCATCGCTATGTATTCCTCTATGTCCTCCGGGTCTATTATGCCGCAGTTGCGCAGCGCTATCCTGTGTTGCTTCAGAAAAAATTTCGTCCCGTTCAGGCTCATTCCCATTATGTCCGCGCCTACGGGGATGTTGCTCTCAACCATGCCTCTCTCCTCTCTTATATTACCGCGCCTATCGTGTATTCGGACACCGGGTTTCCTCCGATGATATGCTCCTCTATTATCCGCTTCGCTTTCTCGATGTCCATGTGTACATACGTCACTTTCTCTTTGCCCGGCGCCACGACCTCCACGACAGGCTCGAACTGGCATATCCCTATGCAGCCTGTCTGGAGGACTTTCACGTTCTCCGCGCCGGCTTTCGCCACTTCGTCGATAAGCGTCATCATCACAGGGCGGGCGCCCGCCGCGATGCCGCAGGTAGCCATCCCTACCAGCAATGCCGTTTCGCCGCCGCCGCCGCTCTCGCGCTCGGCCATCCTCTCTTTTGCTTTGTCCCTGATTTTCGCGAGTTCATCCAAATTTTTCATGCTCTCCTCCTGCTCATATATGCGCCTGGTTTTCGCTCTCCTGCCGATACCGCGCCGTACACAGCTTCTGTGCGAAAATGCCAAAGCCCAATGCCTCTAACCCGTTGCTCCAACCCTGCCCCTAATATTTGGACAGTATGGCCTCCAGCTCGCCTTTGTCTCCGGTAAGCCGCCCGAACACCTCCTCGTCGATCATTATCGCCGGGGCCAGGCCGCACGCGCCTATGCAGCGGCATGCGTCAAGGCTGAATTTGCCGTCCTTGGTGCTTCCGCCGCCCTTTATCCCGAGGATGCCCTCCAACTCCTCGAACACCTTGGCGTTGCCTTTGACATAGCAGGCCGTTCCCATGCAGACGTTGATCTGGTGCTTGCCCTTTTGCGCGAGGTTGAACATGGAGTAGAACGTGGCTATGCCGTAAAGCTCCGACAGCGGCGTTCCCAGCTCCCTGGAAACCAGCTTCTGGATTTCCAGCGGTAGATAGCCATAGATTTCCTGCGCCTTTTGCAGCGCGTTCATAGCTATTCCCTTTTCGCCCTTGTGGGCGGCAATCCAGCCCATCAATTCCTTTTCCTGCTTTTCCGTGCCCATAAAGGGCGCGTTCGAAATTTGTTTCATAGATACCTCCTGCCACGATTGATTAAGATAGAATAACGAATTGTGATGTAATCATTATGGACAACCAGCAACAACTTTCAAAGACATATAAACAACAAGCGTTGTCCAAACAACATTCGACAAATAATTAGCAATATATATGCCATGCTTTTGATAATTGCCGATTCGCTGTTTTTGCGGGGATAGCGCCCTAGCCTTGTAAATGTTTTGCTACAACAATGTTTACACGGGTTTACACCGCCCTCTCCAAAGCGAGTTTTTCTTTTGAATTGCGTCTTATGCCCCAAACCATCAGGCAGACGGCCATAACCGCTAACAGGGCGGCCCCAAAGATGAACGTGCCTCTGTACATATCGTCGCTGACCAAAAGCTTTCCGATAGGCTCTGCTATATATGGACAGAGAAATTGCCCTACATTCTGTCCACAAATGGCAAAAACAACGGACAGGGGGATTGCGGCCGGGCTGACAGCGCCCGACGCGTAGTTAAGCACGCTTGCTACCACGAACGATATCGTAATGCCGTACAGGAAAGAGCCTGCTATAGCAAGCGGCACGTTTTCAGAAAATCCCGCCATCAAATACGACGCAACCCCGATAAACAACCCGATAGATATAGTAGTGTTGCGCGTGGCCATTACAAGCTTTCCATATAATATGCCTCCAGCTATACCGCCAACCGCATGGAAGAGAAGCGCCGTGCCGGACATGGCCGCGCCCTCGGCAGCCTGCCCTCCAAACTGGTGTATCGTCATATACTGCGCCATATATTGAGTAAGAACCATCCCTCCGAAGAAGAACACCATCATTATAAGCGCCCAGCTTATCGAACTAGGCGTCAGCTTGGGTTTTTCTTTGACGGCGTTTTCGTCGGGGTTTCCGTTCGCTTTTTCCCGTGGTTTGTCATATGGCAGCAGGGCTATGACGCAAATCAATGATACGACCGCAATGAAGTGGACATAAAAAGTGAAATTCCACCCTATCTGCGCCAATATGCCACCGAGCTGCAGCATGACGGCAACGCCAACCATCTGGAATGTGGCCAAGAGCCCCATGACCCTCTGCCTTTCGTCTCCATCGAAATTCGTGCCGATAAGGGCGGGCGCCAATGCCTGGATCAAGCCGATGCCAATGCCTATTATGAAACGGGTCACAATGATCAGGTTATAGTCGTCAACAAACACAGGGATAAGCCCCCCGACTAGAAAGAAAATAATTCCTATAATAACTAAAAGCTTTGATGACACAACCTCTTGCAGCTTTCCCGCAAGCAACGTGACAACGATAACCGAGATTGATGGAAAAGCGATAAGCTCGTTGACATGGGAGCTTGGAAACTGCGCCGCAATAACACCCATGCCCCCCGCTATCGCGATGACTCCCATAATGAGCAGACAAAAACTCATTATCGCTATTTTTATTTTCGTTTTTGGATTAGAACTAGCCATTTTTTGCCTCCTTTTTTATTCGCGGCGTTACTGCCTATTCGCAAGGGCGGGCGGCTCTGCGCCGCCCGCCTGGACATACCCGCACCGTCAATAGGCGTAGAGCTGGTCTAGGTATTCCTTGACTTGCTCGATTGGCATAGGTTCGGGAGTTAGCGGCATTGCCACCTCGTTCACGATGCCCTCCGCGATATCGTCTTTCAATGACGGATCGGGGTTCCAGTCCTTGAATTTCTTGATGCCGATTGTTTCGTATATAAATTTCTCGGCGGCGGCGCGGGCCTTTTTGCCGATCTCTTCATTTGACTCGTTGCCAGACCACTCCACACCGAGGATGGCGCCGAGGCGTTTTATTTTTTGCGGCACAGCACGCGCGTTCCATTCGAGTACTAGCGGGAGGGCATAGGCCACGGTCAGGCCGTGCGGTATATGCAGCTTGGCCCCTATCACGTGGCCGAACGAGTGCCCTACGCACGCCGCCGCAAGCGTCAGGCACCAGCCGCCGAAGGACGCCGCAACCGCTATATAGGAACGCGCCTCCACATTGCTGCCATCAGCCACCGCTTTCGGCAGCCACTCCACCACGATTTCCGCCGCTTTCTCCGATATGAACTGTGTAGGCAGCGAGCTGAGGATGGTGAGCTCCGATTCCATAGCGTGGGCGAGGACATCAAGCCCCACCGCTTTCGTAAGCTCTACGGGCTGCCCCACATAGTTCAGCGGATCGACAATGGCCGCCTCTGGGTTGAAGAGCGTGTTCAGGAAGAGAATCTTCACCCCCTCCTCGTTCGTCGCTACCAGCCCGTTCGACAGCTCGCTGCCTGTGCCTGATGTGGTCGGGATCACTATAAGCCCTGTGGCGGGGGTCATAGGCGACATTGGCGCCGCGTATTTCCACAGCGGGCCCTCGTTGAAGCGGAGGATGTTGATGCCTTTCGCCGTGTCCATGCTGCTGCCGCCGCCGATAGCGACGATAGCGTCGATACCCTCGCTCTTTGCGAATTCACAGCCCTCGTTGATTATCGCGATCGGCGGATCGGACTGCACCTTGTCGAACTGGGAATACGCGATGCCTGCGGCTTCAAGGGCTTTTGTGATCTTGTCGATGATTCCGGCGGCCTTGACGCCCGCGTCGAAGATCAGCAGCGGCTTCTTGTAGCCCTTTTCTTGGAGAATCTCGGGGAGCTGCTCCGTGGTATTCTCACCATAAAGATAGTTGATAGTTTGAAATAGCGTATAGTTTAACATGATCGCCTCCTTCTCTAACCGTAAATTGGTATTTAGTTATTACAACAATTAACGAATATATTGCCTGTGTGCGCCCGATTTGCGCAACACCTACAACCACAAGAACAAGATGCTTCCATAAGCCGCACATATAATTACCGTAGCTTCATATATACTCAATATTAACCGCAAAAAAACGTTTGTATAGAAAAAAACGGAACTATTTATATGAAAGTTATGACAATAGCACCTGATTATTCCTCGTTATGAATAATTATAATAATTAGCGGCAATTAATTAAAGAGAGGGCTGGGATAGCCCTCTCTGAAATGCCGGAATACCCTTTTACGGCCAATGTCTTTGCCCTGTTAGGTCTACTCCGCGAACTCCTCAGCGTCGTCATACGCCGCCTGCTTCGAGCCTGTGGCCTTGATGATGCCGCCGCAGACGAATCCGCCGGCCAGCGCTATCCCTATCGCGACGAGTATGCCGACGATCTGCGGCACTGCCGAGCCTGGCACGACCGCTATCGCGACCAGCCCGCCTAGAAGCCCCGGCATCCCGTGCAGGTTGTGGACTCCGCAGGTGTCCGTGAGCCCAAGCTTCTTTTCGAGCTTGCCCTGTATCACGACAAATCCGAGCGTGCAGAGCAGCCCCGCGCATACGCCGATGGCGAACGCCGTGGCGGGCTGCACTATGTTGCAGGTAGAGCCTATCGAAACGCCGCCCGCCAGAACCGCGTTCGCTATGTCCGCGATATTCGTCTTGCCGCCGCGCAGCGCGGAGCTGAGCAGGAACGTCGCGAGGGTGGCGCCGCAGAGCGCCAGTATCGTGTTGACCGCCGTAAGCTGCAGCTGCTCAGGTTCGACGATAGCGCTGCAAAAGCTCGGCCAGAAAACCCACAGCACCATCGAGCCTATGAGCGAAAACCTGTCCGATGTGGCATCGGATTCGATGGGCGTTTCCTTGTGCCGCTTCGTCGTGATGACGAGCGACATCGCAAGGCCGAAATACGCGCCAAAGGCGTGGATCTGGATCGACCCGGCCGTATCGACGAAGCCCTGGGTTACGCCGAGAGCCCCCTCGGTCACGAGCCATTCCGTGAGCATATAGAACGGAACCATAATGACAGCGAATAACAGGTATTGAAATAATTTCAGCCTGCCCAGCGCCGCGCCCATAGCGATAAGCGCCGACGCCGCCATAAATTCCGCAAAAAGCACGGTCTCAATGCTGCCCGCAGGCATCGCTTCCTCTGTGAGTACGCCCGACGCTTTGAGCAGCATATATACGGGCAATGTCCCAGCGACGACGAGGTATGTCCCCGTGAGCGCGCTGAACCCGTTCTTCTTTACAAAAACCATCAGGAACCCAAAGCCTAGCAGCAGCATTGCCAGGATCCCTATCGAAAAATTAAACTGTTGCATTTCCCAAATCTGTGTGTCCATATGTCCTCTTT
>JAIRPC010000104.1 GCA_031257215.1 Eubacteriales Family XIII. Incertae Sedis bacterium | reverse complement strand
GCGGCGGTGAAGGTCTGCGAAGCCATTGAGGCTGTCGCGGACAAATCCCCGTTGATAAAATGGGTGAACGATATTTTTCTGGACCGCAAGAAGATATGCGGCATCCTGACCGAGGCGGTCGCGGACTTCGAAAGCGGCGGCGTGCAATGGATCGTCCTGGGTATCGGCGTCAATTTCAGCGCGGACAAAAACAGCTTCCCCGACGACCTGCGGCAGGTCGCGGGTGCGGTATTCCCGAGCGGAAGCCATTCCGTTACAAGAAACCAGCTCGCCGCGGAGATCATCAACAGGATTTTGCACCACTCCGAGCGGGATTACGAGGAGGCCCTCGGTGGCTACAAGAGGCGCATGATGATGCTTGGCAAAAAAATATCGGTGGTCGGGCCGGAGGGGACATACCGCGCCACCGCCGTAGATATCGACGATACGGGGCGGCTCATAGTGCAGACGGAGGGCGGCGAAACCCGCGTGCTGTCCTCGGGCGAAATCAGCATACGGAAATAACGCGAAGCCTGCGGTAGCTCTCTGAGTCACTCGGCGACCCTTATTGTCAACTTTTTTAAAATTATAGTTGACAATGCCTCCCCGCTGTTATAAAATATTCCCGAGCTAGCGAAGGAGGCGACGGAAGCAATGGAGGCGAAAATGAACAAAAAGAAGCTGTCAATCCAAGATATGTGCATGATAGGTTTTTTCACGGCGGTGATCTGCGTATTGGGGCAAATCAGCATCCCGATGCCCTACGGCGTGCCAATGACGTTGCAGACCCTTGCCATACCTCTCGCGGGAGTTGTGCTGGGAGCGAAAAGGGGAACCATATCAACCTTGGTCTATATTATTATCGGGGCGCTTGGACTGCCTGTTTTCGCGGGGTTCGCGAGCGGCATAGGCGTTATCCTTGGGCCGACGGGCGGTTTCCTCCTTTCGTTCCCTGTTTTGGCGTGGTTCTCAGGGCTGGGCGCAGATAAAGGGAAGGCTATTTGGCTGGTTGCGGGGCTTGTCATAGGGGTTATCATCAACTATATCTGCGGCATGCTCATGTTCAGCCTGGTCACGTCCCAGGGCATGGCCGCCGCGTTCTTCGCCTGCGTGTTCCCGTTCATCCCGACAGGCATTGTCAAAATCATTTTGGTGGCTACGCTGGGCACGAAAATCAAGAGCATTTTGATCAAGGGGCGGCTGCTCCGCGCCACTGCCCGATAGGGCTTCTCGGCATATAGCGGCCCATATCTGGCTATGTTTGGCGGTTTCTGTTCGATTGCCGCCAAACATTATTCTATTACATTGGCCTTTTGGTTGAAATAAAGCCGCTGGTGTGATAATATTTTCACATTATGTATTGCTCCGCATGGCAGCGAATAGCAGGCGGGGCAATAAGTGCGGGGGCAAGGCTTCATTATGCCGCCTTGCGCCGAACCAAGGAGAATACAGAGTTGAAAAGAACCACAGTACGGAATATCACTTTCTATATCTTGCTTATTCTGGTTATCATTGTCATCGCTTTTGTCATCAAGGGCATGAACGCGGGCGAGGCGCCGAAAGACTTAATGTTTTCGGAGGTGGTAAAGGAGCTGAAAGACGGCAACGTCAAGAGCGTAGAGATGTCTGAGGAAAGCCTCAGCATGGAGTTGCACAGCGGCCGGGAGATAGTATGCGTAACGAATTATCTGTTCAATAACTGGCTGTTGAGCGAGTATCTGGATCCGCTCATGAAGTCGGGCAAGATAGAGGTCACCCAGAAGCCGCCGTCGAACAACGGGCTTCTCATGACGCTTCTGCCGACGCTTCTGATGGTCGCGGTTCTCATTTTCTTCATGTATATGATCATGAACAGCGGCGCGGGGGGCGGAGGCAGGGTCATGCAGTTCGGTCGCAGCCGCGCGAGGATGCACAAGGAGAGCGACGGCAGGAAGGTCACGTTCGGGGATGTGGCGGGCCTGGACGAGGAAAAGGAGGAATTGACGGAGGTTGTCGATTTCCTGAAAAACCCGAAGAAGTACAACGAGCTTGGCGCGCGCATACCCAAGGGGATGCTGCTCGTCGGCCCCCCGGGAACGGGCAAGACATATATATCGCGGGCGGCGGCCGGAGAGGCGGGCGTGCCGTTCTTCACCATCAGCGGCTCGGATTTCGTCGAGATGTTCGTGGGTGTCGGTGCGTCGCGGGTGCGCGACCTGTTCGAGCAGGCGAAGAAAAATTCGCCGTGCATCATATTCATAGACGAGATCGACGCGGTAGGCAGGCGCAGGGGCGCGGGGCTTGGCGGCGGTCATGACGAGCGCGAACAGACGCTGAACCAGCTTCTGGTCGAGATGGACGGCTTTGGCGACAATTCCGGCATCATCATCCTAGCGGCAACGAACAGGCCGGACATACTAGACCCCGCGCTGCTCAGGCCGGGGCGCTTCGACAGGCAGGTGGTGATCGGCATTCCCGACATCAAGGGGCGCGAAGCTATATTCCGCGTACATTCCAAGAACAAGCCGCTGGCCGACGAGGTGAACGCGGCGGTGCTCGCGCGCAGGACGCCGGGCTTCACGCCAGCGGACATTGAGAACATGCTGAACGAGGCCGCGCTGCTGACGGCCAGGCGCAACGGGCGCAAGATCCGCATGGACGAGATAGAGGCCGCCATAACGAAGGTCATAGCCGGCCCGGAGAAGAAGAGCCGCGTCATCAGCGAGAACGAGCGCAGGCTCACGGCATACCACGAAGCGGGCCACGCGGTGGTCGCGCACTCCCTGCCGAACACCGACCCTGTACACCAGATCACCATCATACCGCACGGCATGGCGGGCGGCTTCACCATGACGCTTCCCAAGGAGGACAAATATTTCGGCACGAAGACCGAGATGCAGGAACAGATCATACACCTGCTCGGCGGGCGCGCGGCTGAGAAGGTGACGCTCGACGACATCAGCACAGGCGCGAGCAACGACATCGTGCGCGCCACCGAGATATCGCGCGACATGGTTACGAAATACGGTTTCAGCGACAAGCTGGGTCTTGTGAATTACAGCGCGGCCGACGAGGTGTTCCTCGGCAAGGACTTCACGACGCACAAGAACTATTCCGAGGAGATAGCCTCGGAGATAGACGAGGAAATAAAGGCCATCATAGACGAGGCGTTCTCGACGGCGATACGCATACTCACGGAGAACCGCGACAAGCTCGAACTCGTCGCGTCGGCCCTGCTCGAACTTGAAACGCTCGACGGAGACCAGTTCGAGGCGCTCTATTCAGGTGCGCTGACGCTCGAAGGGCTGAAAGACCAGATCAACAACGCGGCCAAGGATATCGCGCAGCAGAATGAAGCGGAGGCTGCCGAAACGGAGCAGATGCTGAAAGAGGCGGAGCTTGCCGAGTCGGAGGAAACGGATTTTTACGACGACGGCTTCGGCGAGTATTCCGAGGACGGCGAGAGCGCAGGCACGGCGGAGGGCGCTGACCCTCCTGATGGGCAGGGCGGCGCTGACGGCGCGAACGGCGGCTATGTTGTCGAGAATCCTGGAAAGCCGCAGGGCGCGGACAACGAGCCCGGGAAGCCGCAGGCAGGCAAGAGCACGAGAAAAACAGTAAAACGAGTCCCTAGACGCATAGATAAGGAGGATAATGAATAGATGGCGAATCAGAAATTAGAGGATTTAAGGAGGCAGAAGTCGGAGATTGCCCTGGGCGGCGGACAGTCGCGCATCGACAAGCAGCACGAGTCGGGCAAGTCCACGGCGCGGGAGCGGCTTGACATGCTGTTCGACGAGGGCACGTTCGTCGAGATAGACGTGTTCGTTTCGCACCGCTCGAACAATTTCGACATGCCCAGCGTACACGCGCCGGGCGACGGCGTTGTGTCCGGCTACGGCAACGTGAACGGGCGCCTGGTGTTTGCCTACGCGCAGGATTTCACGGTGCTTGGCGGGTCGCTCGGCGAATACCACGCCGAGAAGATCGTCAAGGCGCAGAAGATGGCGCTGAAAATGGGCGCGCCGCTCGTCGGCATGAACGACAGCGGCGGGGCGCGCATACAGGAGGGCGTAGGCTCGCTCTCAGGCTACGGCAAGATTTTCTACAACAACACGATCAGCAGTGGGGTTATCCCCCAAATTTCTGTCATAATGGGCCCCTGTGCGGGCGGCGCGGTTTACAGCCCCGCCATCACGGACTTCATCTTCATGGTGGATGGGACGAGCCAGATGTTCATAACAGGGCCGCAGGTCATCCACGCGGTCACGGGCGAAGAAGTTTCCGCCGAGAAGCTGGGCGGCGCGATGACGCACAACAGCGTCAGCGGCGTGGCGCATTTCATGGGCAAGAACGACGAGGACACGCTCGCCCAGGTGAAGGAGCTGCTCTCGTACATGCCCTCGAACAACGCGGAGGTGGCGCCCCCGCAGCTCACGCAGGACGACGTGAACCGCCTCATACCCGAGCTGAACGAGATAATACCGGAAAACCCGAACAAGGGCTATGACATCTACAAGGTTATCGAGGCGATTGCGGACGACGGGAAATATTTTGATGTCGCGACGCACTATGCGAAGAACATCGTCACCTGCTTCATCAGGCTGGCGGGCAACACGGTAGGCGTTATCGCGAACCAGCCCAAGGTGGCGGCCGGCTGCCTTGACATCAATGCGTCGGACAAGGCCGCGCGCTTCGTGCGCCGCTGCGACGCGTTCAACATCCCGCTGCTGAACATCGTGGACGTGCCAGGCTTCCTGCCCGGCGTCGACCAGGAGACGGGCGGCATCATCCGTCACGGCGCGAAGCTGCTCTACGCCTACTGCGAAGCGACCGTTCCGAAGGTCACGATGATACTCCGCAAGGCTTACGGCGGCGCGTACATAGCGATGTGCAACAAAGAGCTTGGCGCGGATCTCGTGTTCGCGTGGCCGTCGGCGCAGATAGCGGTAATGGGCGCGGACGGTGCGGCGAACATCGTGTTCCGCAAGGACATCAAGGACGCGGACGACCCGATAGCGAAGCGCGCCGAGAAGGTCGCCGAGTACGAAGAGAAATTCAACAATCCGTACAGAGCCGCGGAGCTGGGATACGTCGAGGATGTAATCGAGCCGGCGCAGTCAAGGCAGCGTCTCATCAGCGCGTTCGACATGCTCGAATCCAAGCGCGAGAGCCTGCCCGCGAAGAAGCACGGCAATATACCGCTATAAAGCTTGGCCGCTAATGAAAATGCGCGTCCTGTAACGGACTGGAATAGGTAGGATAATATGGGCTTATTTAGTAGGAAGAAAAAAAAGAATGTGGTCGCGGACACGCCTGCGGGCATGGACGGAGAACTGCTCGCCGTGCTTGGCGCGGCGGTGGCGGCCTCCTCGTCCGACGAACATATCGCCGTTATCGCGGCGGCCATCGCCGCCTATGAGGACGGCGGGGCGCAGACCAATCTGCGCGTACAGAAGATAAACAGAGTTGCCGGAGTCATCCCCGCCTGGGGCATGTTGGGCAACCGCGAAGCTATTGAGAGTAGGAGGATTTAAGAATGAGCAAGAAGTACAACATCACAGTGAACGGCACGGTATACGCGGTCGAGGTGGAAGAAGTGGGCGGTGCGCCCGTAGTGACTTCCGCAGCGCCGGTAGCGGCACCGGCTCCGGCTGCTCCGGCGGCGGCGCCCGCGCCCGCGGCTCCGGCTCCGGCGGCAGCGCCGGCAGGTGCGCCCTCGGCAGGAGCGGTGGTAGTGGAAGCCCCGATGCCCGGCACGATTCTCGATATTAAGGTAGCGCCCGGACAGGCAGTGAACGCAGGCGACACGCTGCTGATTCTCGAAGCCATGAAGATGGAGAACGAGATAGTGGCACCCCAGGCCGGCACGGTGGATGCGGTGTTGGTGAGTAAGGGGGCGCAGGTTAATGCTGGTGATGGGTTAGTCTCGCTAGCGTAGATACCTCGCTGGCGTGACTGCCTCGGAGACACGCTGGTTTTGCACATTTCGGCGCTTTTGGCGCTTCGTGGCTGCTCACGTACTATTAAGTACGCTCCGCTGCCCCAAAGCACCCAAAGCACCGAACTGCACTAAAACCAGCGCGTCTTGTCTGAGGGGTTTTATTTATGTTATTAGCTTTTGATGTCGGCAATACCAACATCGTCCTCGGCGTCTTTCAGGGCGGCGAGCTGACCCATAATTGGCGTATGGAGACCATGGTGTCGCGTAGCGCCGACGAATACGGCATGATGATAACGCAGCTTTTCGCCTATGAGAAGCTTGACCCGCATGAGGTGGACGCCGTCATCGTGTCCACTGTCGTTCCATCGATTCTTTATACGCTCCAGCATATGTCGACGAAATATTTCAACAGGCGCGCCCTCATCGTCGGGCCTGGCATCAAGACGGGGCTGATCGTCAAATACGACAACCCCGGGCAGGTGGGCGCCGACCGCATCGTCAACGCCGTGGCGGGGCTGTCCAAATACGGCGGTCCGCTCGTCATCATCGACCTCGGCACGGCCACCACGTTCTGTGCCGTGTCTGATAGCTGGGAATACCTCGGCGGCTCTATCGCGCCGGGGCTGAAGATAAGCTCGGAAGCGCTGTTCGAAAAAACCGCAAAGCTGCCAAGGGTGGAGCTGGAGGAGCCAGGCATGACCATCTGCAAGAACACGAGCGAAAGCATGCAGGCGGGGCTGGTCTACGGGCATATGGGCATGATTGAATACCTATGCGACAAGATGAAAAAGGAGCTGTCCGAATACTGCGGCGGCAAGCCCGTCAAGGTCATAGCGACAGGCGGCGTAGCCAGCATGATGGCGGACGGCGTAAAATGCATAGACCACGTAGACAAAATGCTAACGCTGGAAGGACTGAAATATATCTACGAGAAGAACAGACGGTAAGGGAGCATAATCCCAAGGGGAGGTCGATTAAAGCCGGGCTGGCGCGGAAATATACCAGGTCACGCCGGCCTGTTAAATTCGGGAAGAAAAAAAGGCATCAATGCCAAAAAAGCCAATGCAAGACTCAAGGAGACCAAGAATGTTCGTACACAAGTT